>NZ_MLAQ01000005.1 GCF_002272895.1 Helicobacter sp. 12S02232-10 | reverse complement strand
AAGAAGATATTCAAAATAACCCACAAGAAGCCATTAAAGATTTGTTCCATTCTTTAAATGATTTAGATGATTCAGAACGCTTTGGTGTGATATCTGAAATCTTTGGCAAAAAGATGGCAAATGATATTGGAGCATAGTATTAAAAATGTTAAAACCTATCAATTGAGATTATTTTGACAAAATTATTGAAAATACAATTGAGGATAAGGTAAAACTTGAATTTTAGCTATTCAAACTAAACTAGAGAAGCAACAACTGAATAGAAATACGTCAAGTTTCCGATAAAGATTTATGGTTTGATATTAATGAGAAAGTGTTACATTTAAATCAAATATTCAAAAAAAGTTTTACCAAAATATAAAATCTTAACTGAAATTTTTAAATATTTGCGAGGGATAAATCATAATAATTATTATTACAGGTTTTTCCAAACTCTGCAATTTGTTTTTTAGAAAAGTCACATTGCTTTTGGGCTTAGATGTTGAGTACTTAGATTTTTATTTTATTTATAGTAAAATAATCTTTTTGATTTGAAGGGGTGTTAGCTCAGTTGGGAGAGCGCGACGCTGGCAGCGTCGAGGTCAGGGGTTCGAACCCCCAAGACTCAAATCCCTCCGCCCAGCCTTTGAATTCCATCTCTAATCGGTCATCTTGCACATCAATCCCACAAGTAATAAAAACAATTTCATTAGGAAGAGTCGTTGGCGTGTAATCCTCTCTTCTTGCATACAACTCATTCTCTTCAAATTTAATGCTAGGCGGCTCAAATGTCTCTGCTTTTATTGTATTAGTGAAAACTTGAAACTTATGGATATCTTCTTTAGACTCCAAGAAGTCCTTAACGATGTCTTTAAGTGGGAGGAATGGAGAATAGAGTCCGTTTAAGAAAAATCCGACTTTCTTTTTACCTTTTTGAGTGGCACGCCACTCCCCCTTAATAACTGCTTGATTCTTCTGTTGTTCGCTCCATAAGCTCCCACACTCCACGCAAGCATACCTAACACTCTCTAAATCGTGTTCGCCTTTCTCATCTTGCTCCCATTTGATATTTTCAAAGAGGAGAATTTGTCTGTAACCGCATTCAGGACAAGGCACATAGTAATAACGCTTGTCGCTTCCTTCAAATTCTCTCTCAATCACACTATTATTTTTAATCGTAGGGGTAGAAACCTTAATTATCTTTCTATCATAGTAAGTGTTGGTTCGTTTTTGAGCCAAATCAATACTATGACCCTCTTTAGTATTTTCACACCGATCCACCTCATCAACAATCAATACTTTAATGGGCTTACTTGCAAGTTTAGATGGGGAGTTAGACCCAACTAATGCAAGGTTACCGCCTTTAAAATTCTTAATTAAAATCGTATTATTGGATTCTCTTGCATAAATCAGGTTGCCTAATTCCTTGCAATCTCGAAACATTGGAGCAAGTCGGCGTTTAGAATAATCTTCTGCCATATCTTCTGAGGGTAAAAGGAAGAGAATGGAGCTGGGGTCTTGGTGGATATAATAGCCAATCGTGTTATTTAGGATTTCAGATTTTCCAAGTTGGCTCCCCCACATTAAAACGACTTCTTGAATGTCAGGGTCAGAAATCACATTCATTGGTTCAATTTGATAGCTAAGGGCTTCAAATCTTCCAAAATTTGCTGAACTTTCTTGAGATAGCACCCGATAAGTGTTACTCCACTCTGAGAGTGTGAGGCGGGGTTTAATGAATATGGCGTTAGCAAAGGCAGATTTTAGAGGGGAGGACATCAGGAACCCCAAATATTATCTCTATAGATACCTAAAAGCTCTATGTTTTCTGTGATTTTATAAATAATTGTATAGCCCTTAAAGATGAATTCTCTGATATTTTCTTGATTAAATTTGGCGCTTATTCTACAAGCATAGGGCATAGAGATTGTATTTTGAAGCTTTATCATCAAAGAATTTTTAAAATCAATAGCATTTTGAGGGTTGTTTTTTGCTATAAAAACCAATATTCGACTTAGTTCATATTCAAATCTATCTGTTATTAGCAATTGCATTTTCAATAACCCTATCAAAATATTCCCAATCAAGAGGTTTTAGCACCTCAAGACCCGCATCAATTCTCTCTATCAACTCTTTGATTTCATCAACGGGTTTTTTAAGCTCTACTTTATCCTGAGGCATTTGTTTTAGAATGTCAAAAAAAGCGGGTAAAAAATCATCTTGCACTTTTATGGTTAATTCTTGCATTCAAACTCCTTATTTTTTCTTATTCTATCCAAAATTACTTCCATTTTAAAAACCACTGCTTCACTCTTAACCAATACGCATATACCCGCACGCCTGCATATAATACGATTCGATGATAGGGAGAGACCTTTTTAACTTTCATCGCTTCATTAAAAACTTTATCGCAATAATCCCGATTAACAAGCCCTTTGTGATAGAGTTCGCACAAATAATCGTGGAGGACTGCAGGTTTAGAATGTCTTCCAATGGGACTCACTAAGACCCTAAAGAGAAATGGAACAGAGGCAAAGTCAGATTCAAAGCCCGCAGGCACTTTGATGACCTCATCGTTATTCTCCTCCCGATAATAGTCAAATTCCTCTTTAACTAATAAGTTGCCATTATCTAAGATTTCGCCTTTTAATGGCGTGGTAAAGCTACTCATCTTGATTCTCCTTTGTTAAATCGATTTCCTCCCTCTCTTTTTCTCTATTCTCTTGCACTTCTAAGGCTTTTTGATGATAGATTTCAGGATCTTTCAACTCTTTTAAGACTACTTCGATTTCTTGTGTGATGAAGTTTTGTAAATTTGTAGCAATTTTATGCTTTTGTTTAAGGCGATGGGGGAGGGCATAGAGTTTATTTGAAATCGTAATGGCGATGTCTTCTAATTCTTTTGCAATTTTTTCAATAGGTATGAGTGCGCCGATTTTTTCTTGGTATTGGATTTCTTTTAATTTTTTCTCAATCTTCTCTTTTTCTAAGCGAACCTTACCTAAGTCTGAACCCTCATCAACATTATCGGTTTTATACTTGATATAGCTTTGAAAGTTTGAAGCCAAATCCCAAGAGTCTTTATCTTCTTTTTTAAAGACTTGAATTTTCTCTAAAGAGTAGATATGGCGGGTAGTGATTCCGATATAATCGCTAAGCTCCTTGGTGCTAACTATCATATGGCGACCTTATAGTCTGAATTGATTGTAAGTATGAGTTTATTCTCTTCAAAGCTCACAGCAATATCTTGAATATTAAGTCTGGGTTCATAGAGTCTAATTTGCTCTTGAACTTCTTCAGTAATCGCCAGTCTTGTTTCGGGGGTCAGGGGCTTGTCTATCCAGTCGTAGCTAAGTCCAAAGTTAGGATTAAGTGGGATTGAATATTTTTTAGTTTTAAAGATTCGATTTAAATTCTCATTAATGGAGAGTTTGTAATTTGGAGTTTGGATTGTTTTCATAATGTCGCCTTTACTTTAGTGGATCCTTGTTGATGGGGGGCGCCCGTAAAAGGGCAAATGCTTTGTGTGGTAATGACCCCGCCTCCGCCCCTATCGCCTAGATTGATGCTGTCTGCCTTAATGTCGGCACTCTTACACTCAATAGAGACCTCATCGCTTTGAATGTTTGCTTGTTTGCAATGAATCGTAATGTTGGCTTCTGATTGAATTTCTAAGGTATGGGATTGCGTGTCATAACTCAGGGTTGTGCCATCGGCATAGGTGATAATTTCTTTATCTTGAGATAAATCAGGATTGGGTTTGGGGATTGACCCCATACAAAGAAATAAATCCGATTCTTTGAAATGAAAGATAAGAGCATTTTCACCGACTTGGGGCGGTGTGAAGCAGGATTTAAAAGCGTTAGAAACGCTTAAATAAGTGATAAAATCGGTGTGAGTCCCGCAGATATTCACTTTGATTTGATTGCCCTTTGCTTCGATAATCGGAGCGATGTAGATAGAAATTTCTCCAAACATAGCCCCTCCTTTAACTAATTTTTCCCGTGCCAGTCTGTGCGGTGGCAGTGCCTGCGGTGGTAACCACGATAGTGCTTTGGGTAACAATGTGCTTAATGATTTCTTTGCATAATACTTCAATAAAAGCTTCATTTTCGGTTGTGGAGACAAAGCCTTTGGCTTGGAGTGCGGTTTTAATTTGAGCGCTTAAGATGTCGGAATCCATTGTTGTCCTTGCTTGTCATTTTAAAAATTATAACATTTGGACTTGTAAATAAGAGTTGTTAAAGTAAATGGTTAGTAAGAATAGAATAAAATTATTAAAATTTCTTCTGTTTGTTTCATAAAGTATCACTCTTTTAAAACATTCTAAAGCCATATGAAATCTAAAAAACGCCCATTTCATATCAAAATCACGAAATTTCTAGATGAGTTTTTTTAAATTTGTCAAGGGTAAAAGGGCGTAATCAGGGCATTGTTTGGCTTGTTGCTAAAACATTGAAACGCCGTTTAAATAACGTTTAAAGACCCTTTAAACGCCTTAAGTTTTAAAAGATTAGGGATTGTCTTTAAAATTGATTCAGTCGTAATTTTAAAATTTAATTTCTATATGAATATGAACTGAACTTTTTTGAATCACAAATCTGCGTTTTTCGGGGGCGGGCAACCGCAATAGGTGGGAGTGTGCTAGGAAGGACCCAAACAGGGGGGTCTCCCTCCCATTTGGTTTTATGAATTGGAATGAGAGCCAACTAAAAAAAATAAAAAGTTGCGCTCCATTTGAATGTTAAGATAATCTAGCTTAGAGACTGGTTAAGTTCAATCAATCAATAGTCTATGGTTTGAATTATTGTGTTAGAATAATAATCTTAAGATTGTTAGGGTAAAATGTTTTAGGCAGTTATTAAATCTTCTACCCTCTCATTCTCTTCTTAAGCTTCAGTTGTAATCTCTTTATAAAAAACTCAATATTCTTTTTAGGTTAATTTCTTG
Source organism: Helicobacter sp. 12S02232-10 (assembly GCF_002272895.1). NCBI lineage: Bacteria > Pseudomonadati > Campylobacterota > Epsilonproteobacteria > Campylobacterales > Helicobacteraceae > Helicobacter > Helicobacter sp. 12S02232-10. Next base: position 163,259 of record NZ_MLAQ01000005.1, on the reverse strand, counting down.
CAAATTCTTATTATTTTTTTTCTGCAGTTTCTCTACTAAATTCTTATCATTTTTATACTAGATTTCTATGCAGTTTCTAGCTACAACTAAGAGATGTTTCGTGCAGAACCTCATCTATTGAAATTATGCAGTTTGACAATTCAATAAGAGTCAAAAACAAACGCTTAAGGTTGTTGCGTGCGCGCTTAGAGAGTTTGGAGTCAATTGTTATTAATTGTCGGGAAATCAGGGGGGTTGCAATAGTTAGATTCAGCGGAAAATAAGCAATTCTTTTTTGGAAGTTTGTCGGAAAATGGTTGGCGAAATTTGGTTAAAAAAGAGGGCGGAAATAGGGGGATTTGCAATAGTCAGATTCAGCGGTAATTCAGGTTTAAAAACAGATTGGAATTAGTTTAAAGAATTAATCAATAAAACCGATTTCAAAAGCTCCGCCTATAAGAGAAACGACTCAACAGGTTGAGGTCGCCTTTTTAGTCCAAATAGTTGCTAAAATTGATTAGAATTAGGAAAATAAAAAAAACAAAAGTCCATATCTATGGGGGTTGCAGGCGTGGGTTAGAATCCCTGATTTAATTTGTCGCCAAATTTTAAAAAATGAAAGCCCTTATTTATGGCATTTCATACATTCAGTGGTTTCTATACGGGGATTCGATTTGCGACATATAAAAAATAAACTCCCTGTTTAACGGCTTTACAAGATTTAGGAAAAAATCACTTTTTCTAATGAACCCTTATAAAGCCCGTAATATAGGCACTTTAAGCCCTCTCTAGGAAAAAATTAGGAAAAAAATAAACCTTAAATCCCTTTTTTTAGTGGTTTGTAAGATTCAAATAAGACCCCCCTACGCTCCACCATAATAATATTTCTTTTATTATTTTTTAATCTACAAGGAATTCTGATCAACTGATTTAAAATCAAAAATATCAAATCCAAAGAAAAGAATTACTTTTATCAGATGTCAAGATTGAGTTGATTGGCAAGCAAATTAAATTTTAATATTTTCATTCCGTTATACTACTAAAACAAAGAAAATTATCACAATTAATTTGCCCTCAAGATTTCAAAAAGAAAGAACCCTTATTTATATATATTTTGGAATATATGGCACTTGCAATTTGAATTAAGAAATTCTAACCTCTATTTCTTGGGAATCAGATTCAAGCTTTTTGGCTTTTAAAGCCCTATCTTTAATCAATTTATCATAAAGTTCATTATTTTTTAGGCTAAGGATTTGGAGTGCCATATAAGCAGCGTTAATTGCTCCGGCTTTGCCAATAGCAAGAGTTCCTACAGGCATACCTGCTGGCATTTGAACAGTAGAAAGCAAAGCATCTAAACCATCTAAAGCTCCTCCACTTAAAGGGACACCGATTACAGGTCTGCAAGTTTGAGCTGCTATTGCTCCTGCAAGATGAGCTGCCATTCCTGCTGCTGCGATAAAGACTTGTGCACCTTTTTTTTGAGCTTCTTCAACATACTGCCTTGTTCTGTCTGGACTTCTGTGGGCCGAACTGATAATGACTTCATACTTAATATCAAAACGTTTAAAGATTTCGACACATTCGCTCATAACTCCCCAATCGCTTTTACTTCCCATAATGATTGATACAAAATCCATTTTAGTTCCTTTGGTTTGTTTTGATTCTTAAAAAACTATATGCAGGTAATTTATGAGGTAGCCTTACAGGATTGATATTGCCACTGTGAATTGCATCCAATTCTTTATCATTTTTCAAGATGATTTTATTGAGACAGAGATAATGTTTTCCATTGTATTCATAGATTTTACCGATATCATTAAAAACAGATTTGATTTTGCTCTCTAGGGGTGCAACGATTTCGTAAGTTTTTCCTATTTCAGTCGTGTATTTGCATAAAAAATATTCTCCGCTCTCATCGATTTCTCCATTAACTTGATAATCTCCCTCACTAATAGCGGTTTGATGGTTTTGGGTATCAAGCCTTTCAAAAGGGCGTCTAACGATATAGCCATCGGTGAAACCACGATTTTTAAGCGTGTGCAATTCATTTTGATAAAGCGATGGATTTTGTTCATTGTTGTAATAATCTTCTATTGCCATTCTATAAGTTCTAGCAGTGAGTCCGGCGTAATAAGTTGATTTTGTACGGCCTTCAATTTTTAGGGCATCAATCGCACCAGAGTCTAAAATCTGAGCGATTTGGCTTGCAAGGTTGAGATCTTTGGCATTAAAGATGTGTGTACCAATGCCTTCCTCTTCTTCAAGTCTCATCATAACGCCATTTTCAGGATTTTTCACATAATATTCATAATCAAACCTGCAATCATTTGCACAACTTCCGCGATTAGGAACTCTTCCGTTTTGAAGTGCAGATATGAGACACCTGCCTGAAAATGCAAAACACATACTGCCATGCACAAAAATTTCAATTTCAAGATCGGGCAAATATTTTTTGATTTGTACAGCATCGCTCAAACTTAATTCTCTTGCCGCAACGATTCTTTTGACACCCATTTCATAAAATACCTCAGCGTCCAAAACGTTTAGCACGTTTGCTTGCGTAGAAAGATGGATAGGAATGTGCGGGGCAATTTTTTTACTCAACTTTACAACGCCAGGAGTTGCAACAATGAAAGCATCGGGGTTTAATTCTGTCATTTTAATAATGTGGTCTTCTAAAAGTTTGAGTTGGGAATTGAATGGAAAACCATTGATAGTGACAAATACCTTTTTACCCAAAGAGTGAGCATAATCAATCCCCTCTTTGAAAGTTTCTAAGTCAAAATCTTTACCCGCTCTGTTTCTCAAAGAAAAATGGCTGACTCCTCCATAAACTGCGTCAGCACCATAATTTAAAGCGATTTTTAATTTTGTCAGATTCCCTGCAGGGGAAAGAAGTTGAACTTTTTTGGAGGAAATATTTGGCATTTATTTTTTACCAAATGATGCGATCAATGCCTCAATATCATCTTCACTTGCCATATCTTCTTTGTCGTCTCCAGCAATATAAACGGCAGAACTTACGCGTTTAGAGTCATCAATCTTGCCTTCAAAGAGAGAATTCATATATTGAGCCAAAGCCCTCATCACATTGATGACACGTTCAATTTTTTGACGATGGATATCTTGAAACTGCATAATATCCATCGCTTGCATTGATGCATCGACACAATCATTAGCGTCATCATTAATGGAATTTATTGTTTTTAAGATTTCTTCTGTTTCTTCTAAAGATGTTTTAAAAACTTCTACATTCGGGAATTTTTGTGATAATTTTTTAAAAATTTCGGAATGATTTTTTAGATATTGATTTAAAGGCTTGATGGATTTTATGATTTTTTCTGCATTCGCTCCAATATGATCAAGTTGGTCAAAAATTTGAGTTGCTTTCACTTCGGAATCTTTTGTGACATCATCAAGCTGATGAACGACTTTATGGTCGTCTGTAGGTGGAGGAGGAGGCCATTTTTTATTTGCTTCGACCTTGTAATTTTTAGGATCAACAAAAGCTGCACTCAGGTCATCATCAGTTTTTTGCAAATCTTGTTCTTTGGGTTGAGAAACATCATTAGAGATTTCTTCACTAGTTGTGGCATTCTCTTCTAAACTCGAATTTTCCGACATTATCAAAGCGTCTAATTCTTCTTGGGTCATTATTTCTCCTTGAATTAACTCTATGATTATAAAGTTAATTTCGTATATTTTAGATTAAAAATTCAAGCTTTTGATACCAAAACCCCCTCGATAATATCATCGAGGTCGCCATCAAGAATTGCTTCTACATTACTGTAAGCTGTAGCGCTTCTAGCATCTTTGACTTGCTGATAGGGAGCAAGCACATAGCTTCTAATTTGATGGCCCCAACCGATCTCACTTTTTTCTTCGTTGGCACTTGCGGTATTTTGTTTTTCAAGCTCTAACTCATAAAGTTTAGATTTTAGCATTTTTAAAGCCGTTGCTTTGTTTTTGTGTTGGCTCCTGTCATTTTGGCATTGCACGACGATACCTGTGGGCAAATGTGTAATGCGTATGGCAGATTCTGTTTTATTGACGTGTTGCCCACCTGCTCCGCTTGCCCTGTAAGTATCAATTCTAAGATCTTTTTCTTCTATGACAATATCAATACTATCATCAAGTTCTGGGCTTACCTGAACGCTTGCAAAGCTTGTATGGCGTTTGGCATTGGCATCAAAAGGAGAAATGCGCACAAGACGATGTACGCCATTTTCACTTTTCATATAACCATAGGCATTTTCACCTTTAATAAGGAAAGCAACACCCTTAATTCCAGCCTCCTCGCCATCTTGGTAATCAAGAATTTCTGCTTTAAAACCTCTGCGTTCCGCCCATCTAAGATACATACGGTACAAAATACTGCCCCAATCTTGACTTTCTGTGCCACCTGCACCAGGCTGTATCGTTACAATTGCATTTGCACTATCGTTTTCTCCGCTTAACATCACTTCTATCTCAACTTTTTTAATCTTTGATTCTAAACTTGAAGCCTCCATAAAAAGCAATTCTAAAGTTGTTGTGTCTGCATCTGAAGATGCAAGATCAAAAAGCTCAAGAGCATCTTCTATGGAGGATTTTGCCTGCTCATAAGTTTGAAGCATCCGTTCGATTTTTGCTTTTTCTTTACTGATTTCACCTGCCTTTTTGGCATCGTTCCAAAATTCTGGATTTTGCTGGGTTTGTAAGATATTTTTTAATCTTGCTTGCAGGTCTTGAGGCTTAATGATTTTGGCTATATTTTCGCATTTATTTTTCAATTCTTTGAGTAATTCGCCGTATTCGTATGAATCCATTGATGACCTTTAGCTTTTATGAGATGTTGATTTATGCGAATTCTACAAAAATAATGTATAGTTCAAAATAAAATTTGAAGAAGAAAGTCAGATGTTAATAAAAGTAAAAAAACCTTGTGAAATTTCTGAAAACTTAATCACACCTCAAGAAAACTATGAAAATCGCAGAAAGATACTTAAAGCGATTGGGATTTTAGGAATCGGAAGCGTTTTTGGAATAGATATGCTTGAAGGTTTAGATGCAAAAAGTGTGAAAATAAATAAAAACACCTATCCCTATCAAACGGATTCAAATTATTTTCAAAGCCCTTTGACTCCTTATGAAAAAGCCACTACTTATAATAATTTTTATGAATTTGGTATGCAAAAAGAAGACCCCTATCATCGGGCTAATGTTCTTCAAACAAATCCTTGGAGTGTCGTTATTGATGGGGAGGTACATAGTCCGATAAAAATTTCCTTAGAAGATATTCTTAAAAAAATGCAACTTCAAGAAAGAATCTACCATTTTCGCTGTGTGGAGGCTTGGAGTATGAATATTCCGTGGTTAGGGTTTGAACTTGGCGATTTGCTTAAATTAGTCAAACCCAAAGGAAATGCAAAATTTGTTTTATTTGAGACGGCTGTTCAAAATACAATGCCTGCGATAAAAAATCCTTCTTTAGGAGGCTATATCAAGTTTCCTTATAAAGAGGGATTGAGGCTTGATGAAGCGAACCATAAACTTACAATACTAGCTGTGGGTATGTATGGCAAGACCTTACCTAATCAGAATGGCGCTCCGCTCCGGTTAATAGTGCCTTGGAAATACGGATTTAAAAATATCAAATCAATCATTAGAATAACTTTGGTTGAAAAAATACCAGTTTCTACTTGGACGAGCTTGGATAGTTCTGAATATGGATTTTATGCTAATGTCAATCCTAATGTTGCCCATCCTAGATGGTCACAAGCAAGCGAGCGTTTTATTGGGGATGGATTTGGCTTTAACAAAATCCCTACAGAAATGTTTAACGGGTATGGGGAGGAAGTTGGGAGACTTTATGCGGGGATGGATTTGAGGAAAAATTATTGATTTTTGGAATGCAATTGAGAAATAAAATAAATTCATAATTCTAGTCTTTTGCGAGATTTTTTAAGTTTATTGCGATAGAATGAAATACGATACAAAAACTAAACAAGAGGTTAAAAGAATGTATGTAGATAGTATCATTGAAAAAGTTAAAGCCAAACATCCAAGTCAAAAAGAATTCCATCAGGCGGTTGGAGAAGTTTTAACTTCTCTTTCCCCAGCTATTGAAAAAGATAAAAAATATCAGAAAAATGCAATTTTAGAGCGTTTGGTCGTTCCTGATCGAGAGATTTATTTTCGCGTTACGTGGGTAGATGATCAAGGGCAAGTTCAAGTCAATAGAGGCTATAGAATCGAATTTAATTCTGCAATAGGTCCTTATAAAGGCGGGCTTCGTTTTCATCCTAGTGTCAATGAAAGCATCATTAAATTCTTGGGTTTTGAACAAATATTTAAAAATTCTTTAACAACTTTGGCAATGGGAGGAGGAAAAGGAGGGAGTGATTTTGATCCCAAAGGCAAAAGCGATGGGGAAGTGATGAGATTTTGCCAAGCTTTTATGAATGAATTATACCGTCATATTGGAGCACATACCGATGTACCTGCAGGTGATATTGGGGTTGGAGGGCGTGAAATCGGCTATTTATTTGGTCAATACAGAAAACTCACAAACCGATTTGAAGGAGTATTGACAGGAAAAGGCTTGAATTGGGGAGGTAGCTTGGTAAGACCTGAAGCAACTGGATATGGTTGTGTTTATTTTGCTCAAGAAATGCTCAAAGAACGGAAAGAAAGCCTTGCAGGGAAAGTTTGCACTATTTCAGGGAGCGGAAACGTAGCGATTTATACAGCAGAAAAACTTTATCATTTGGGCGCTAAACCCGTTACTGTAAGCGATTCTAAGGGAATGATTTATGATGATAGCGGTATTGATGTCGCATTGCTCAAAGAACTTAAAGAGGTTAAGAGAGTGAGTTTAGAAGAATATATCAAATTCAGACCTCAGGCTAAATATACAAAAGTCAGTGATTATAAACCTGGAACTAATGGAGTTTGGAATATTCCTTGTTTTGCGGCATTTCCAAGTGCCACAGAAAATGAGATTAACGCCAAAGATGCTGAAACTTTATTGCAAAATGGTTGTAAATGCGTTGCTGAAGGAGCAAATATGCCCTCAACATTAGAAGCGACGGATTTGTTTTTGAAAGCAAAGATTTGCTATGGACCTGGCAAGGCTGCTAATGCCGGAGGTGTTGCAGTCAGTGGATTGGAGATGGCTCAAAATGCAAGTATGCATCCTTGGGATTTTGAAGTCGTGGATAAAAAACTCTATAGTATTATGGAAAGTATTTTTACCAATGCTTCTCAAACAGCTAAAGAGTTTGGCGATCCCACTAATCTTGTTTTAGGAGCAAATATTGCAGGATTTAGAAAAGTTGCAGATGCAATGATTGATCAGGGTGTTTTATAGTCTTGATTTTCTCTTCAATAGAATATTGAAGAGAAAATGTTATTGTGAAATTTATTTTTATAAGTAAAAATTTCTGTGAAAACTTAAAATTTAAACCTTAGATGATTTGATAAATCCTTTGGATATGGAATTGCTTTTAACAAATAAAATAATATAATAAACGCCAATATCACTCAAAGAGGATTATATTAATGCTGGATTGGCAATTTATGATAGACTCCATACCTGCATACGTTAAGGGTTTATACTTGACTTTGGGTATTTCATTTTTTGGAATTGCTTTTTCTATTTTGATAGGATTTTTTATTTCTTTGATTCTTTTTTATCAGGTAAGATTTTTGAAAAATCTTGCAAATTTCTATATCGAGGTGTCTAGAAACACTCCACTACTGATACAGTTGTTTTTTCTTTATTATGGTTTGAGTGAAATAGGTATTGTGTTGAGTGCTTATCATTGCGCAATTGTGGGTCTGGCTTTTTTAGGTGGGAGCTATATGGCTGAAAGCTTTCGTTCAGGATTGAATGCAGTGAGTAATGTGCAGATAGAAGCGGGTTTAAGTTTGGGATTAAATCGTTTTCAGATGATTTATTATGTTATTTTTCCTCAAAGTTTAGCCGTTTCGATGCCTTCAATAGGTGCAAATGCGATTTTCTTATTAAAAGAAACTTCCGTTGTAAGTGCGATTGCTTTGGCTGATGTGATGTTTGTAACAAAAGATTTGATCGGCACTTATTATAAGACGACTGAAGCTTTGCTTATGCTTATAGGAGCATATTTAATCGTTTTACTCCCAATTTCAGCTTTATTTGTAGCACTTGAGCATTATTACAAAAAGAGATCGTGATGGAAGGTTCTTTTATTTTTGAAATTGATACTATAAAGCGCTTGCTTGAAGGAATTTTTATTACGCTTTATATTTCTGTGATTTCAATTCTTTTTTCGATTTTTTGCGGATTGGCAATGGGTTTTACAATGGCCTTTGGATCTTCTTGGATCAGGTTTATCTGTCGTTTTTATCTTGAAAGCATTCGTATTATTCCCATTTTGGCTTGGCTTTTTATTGTATATTTTGGTTTTTCTACATTTTCGGGTCTTCATATTAATGGACAAATTGCAAGCATTATCGTTTTTAGCTTATGGGGAACAGCCGAAATGGGCGACTTAACAAGAGGGGCTTTGACCTCCATACCCAAACATCAATCCCAAAGTGCAAAAGCTTTAGGATTGAATGATCTTTTAATAGCTGTTTTTGTTATCTTTCCTCAGGCTATTGTGCGTTTATTGCCTGCTAGTATTAACCTATTTACAAGAATAATCAAAACCACTTCTTTGGTAGCGCTGATTGGTGTTGTGGATTTACTCAAAGTCGGACAACAGATTATTGAAGTCAATATTCTACGGATTCCAGATGCAAGTTTTTGGGTATATGGGACGATTTTTGCGATTTATTTTTTTCTTTGTTATCCGCTTTCTGTTTTGAGTGCAAAACTTGAATTAAAATATCAATATTAAGAGAGACTTTATATGGAAACGCTTCTGGAAGTAAAAAACCTTAGAAAATTTTATGATAAAAATCACATCGTTTTAAATGGAATTGATTTTAAAATCAAAAAAAGTGAAGTTGTGGTCATACTTGGTTCGAGTGGATGTGGTAAGAGTACTTTTCTGCGATGTTTAAACGGACTTGAAGAGATACAAGGTGGCGAGATTTTTTTTGATGGGAAAATAATCAGTTCTCCAAATACAAATTGGAATTTAATTCGCCAAAAAATTGGAATGGTTTTTCAAAGTTATGATTTATTCCCACATATGAGTGTGATGGAAAATATTTTATTAGGACCCTTGAAAGTTCAAAAACGTCCGAAAAGAAATGTAGAAAAACAGACATTAGAGTTGCTTAAACGCGTTGGGCTTGAAAGCAAGAAAGATGCTTATCCTAAGGAACTTAGCGGAGGACAGAAACAACGGGTTGCAATTGTGCGAGCATTGTGTATGAATCCTGAAATAATGCTTTTTGATGAAGTGACTGCTTCTTTAGATCCTGAAATGGTTAAAGAAGTTTTAGAAGTTATTTTGGAGCTTGCTAAAGAGGGGATGAGTATGATTATTGTAACCCATGAAATGAAATTTGCTAGGGCTGTTGCTGATAGGATTGTTTTTTTTGATCAGGGGGTTGTGGTTGAAGAAAACACTCCTGAGGAGTTTTTTTGTTCCCCAAAATCAGAGCGAGCAAAAAAATTTCTTGATATTTTTGATTTTTTGGGTGGTTTTTAAAATTTTTGTGTTAATGTAGAGATTCAAATTTATTGAAGGAAAAATAATGAAATTTTATAAAGCATTTTCTGTTTTTGGTTTAATGTTAGCTGCTGCATTGTTGATCAATGCATGTTCAAATTCTTCAGAAAAAGAAAAAGATTCTATTGCAAAAATCAAAGAAAGAGGCGTGCTTCGAGTAGGTGTATTTAGTGATAAACCGCCTTTTGGTTTTGTAAATACACAAGGACAATATGAAGGCTTTGATGTTTATATTGCAAAGAGATTGGCGAAAGATTTGCTTGGAGATGAAAAAAAAATCGAATTTATTCCTGTCGAAGCTGCAGCTAGGGTAGAGTTTCTCAAATCAGGTAAGGTTGATATCATTATGGCAAATTTCACAAAGACCAAAGAACGTGAAGAAGTCGTAGATTTCGCAACTCCTTATATGAAAGTCGCTCTTGGAGTGGTTTCAAAAAATGGAAAAATTAAAAATGTCGATGAACTCAAGGGCAAACAATTGATTGTGAATAAAGGAACCACTGCCGATTTTTATTTTTCTAAAAACTATCCAGAGATTAATTTGCTTAAATATGATCAGAATACCGAAGCATTTTTAGCCTTAAAAAATGGAAGAGCAAATGCTTTGGCTCACGACAATACGCTTCTTTTTGCTTGGGCAAAGGAAAATCCGGGATTTGTGGTTTCAATTTCCTCTCTTGGAGATCAAGATGTAATTGCTCCAGCTGTAAAAAAAGGAGATAAAGATCTTTTGGATTGGCTCAATGAGGAAATTAAGGTGCTAACAAAAGAAGGTTTTATGAAACAGGCTTATGATGCTACACTTGCTCCAATTTATGGAACCGATATTAATCCTGCTTCAGTGATCTTTGAATAATTTATTGCTCAATGCTCCCCATTGCTTCGCTTTGGGTATGAGCAATGAGAGGATCAATGATTGTATCCAAATTACCTGTTAGCATTATTTCTTCTAAACTATACAGGGTAACCCCGATACGGTGATCAGTCAGTCTATTTTGAGGATAATTGTAAGTTCTGATTCTTTCGCTTCGATCCCCACTGCCAACCTGAGATTTTCTAGTTTCTGAATTCTGCATTTTTTGTTCTTCTAATTGCGCTTCATAAATTCTAGCTTTAAGGATTTTCATCGCTTTATCTTTATTTTTATGTTGCGATTTTTCATCTTGCATTGAGACGCTGATACCTGTGGGAATGTGCGTAATGCGGACTGCAGAATCTGTAGTATTGACACATTGTCCGCCATGTCCCCCAGCACGAAAAACTTCTACTTTAAGATCGTTTGGATTGAGTGTAATTTCAACATCATCCACTTCAGGCATAATGGCTACGGTAATGGCTGAAGTATGAATTCTTCCTTGAGATTCTGTTTCAGGAACTCTCTGAACCCTGTGCGTGCCTGCTTCATATTTGAGTCTGGAGTAAGCGCCTCCTCCTTTTATCAGGGCGATGATTTCTTTATACCCTCCGAAATTGTTTTCACTTGAACTGATGATTTCTACTTTCCATTTTTTAAGATCTGAATAGCGGCAGTAGGCTCGAAAAAGATCGCCGACAAAAATACCCGCTTCATCTCCCCCAGTTCCAGCTCGCAATTCCAAATAAATATTTTTATTGTCATTAGGATCTTTGGGTATAAGGAGTGTTTTTATTTGTAATTCAAGAGAATTTTTTTCTGTTTCTAAACTTTTAAGTTCTTCTTTGGCAAGCTCATTAAGCTCTTTGTCTTCAAGTAAGAGTTTGTTTTCTTTGATGGATTCTAGAGTGCTGATATATTTTTTTGCTGTTTGGGTAACTTCTTCAATATCGCTTTGTTCTTTACTGAAGGTAGTTAATTTTTTGATATCCTTAATGATTTCAGGATCAAGCAACAGAGTAGAAATTTCATCATAACGCTGAATAATTGGGGTAAGTTTTTGAACGAGCATAGAGTATTCTTAAATAAAATATTTGGATACTAATGGGCTAAAGCCAAATATGGGCTTAAGCTACTTTAAAAGCGATTTTTTTTACAGAAGCGTTTAATCTAGAAACTCTTCTAGAAGCGGTATTTTTCTTGATAATGCCCTTAGTGACAAATTTATGAAGTTCTTTGTTAGCTACTTTGAGACTTTCTTGAGCTTTTGCAATATCATTAGCACTGACTGCTTCTCTGACCGCTTTGATAATATTTTTGATTCGCGTTCTGTAATATCTATTTCTCTCTGTTCTTTTTTCGGTTTGTCTGATTCTTTTTTCCGCAGATTTATGATTCGCCATTGTCTTGGTTAATCCTTTTATAATTTTTCTTAAGGCAAAATTATGCCTAAGTTTTAATTAAATGCAGTTTAAATTTGGAGATGTTGCAATGAAAATTTTTGGAACCGATGGTGTGAGGGGTAGAGCCGGCGTAGATATTACTCCAATGCTTGTGATTAAATTGGGTGCAGCGGCGGGATTGTATTTTCGAAAACATTCGATTACCAACAAGATTTTAGTGGGTAAAGATACTAGACGAAGTGGCTATATGATAGAAAATGCTTTGGTAAGTGCCCTTACGTCAGTAGGTTATGATGTGATTCAAGTCGGTCCAATGCCAACTCCTGCAGTTGCATTTTTGACTGAAGATATGCGTTGTGATGCCGGAATAATGATCAGTGCGAGTCATAACCCTTATGAAGATAACGGTATCAAGTTTTTTGATCGTTTTGGTTATAAATTGGGCGAAAAAGCTGAAATTGAAATTGAAAAATTATTTTATGATGATGCACTGATTGCACGCAGTTACAAAACCGGATCTGAAATAGGAAGCTCCAAACGCATTGATGACGTGGTGGGACGTTATATTATGCATTTAAAAAACTCTTTTCCAAAGGATTTAAATTTGCAGGGCATTCGTGTGGTTGTCGATACGGCTAATGGTGCGGGCTACAAGGTAGCTCCTACCGTATTTGAGGAACTGGGGGCTGATGTAGTTGTGATTAATGATGAACCCAACGGCTACAATATCAACGCACAATGTGGAGCTATGCATCCTCTTGCACTCAGTGATGAGGTAAAGCGTTATCGCGCCGATATCGGTTTTGCACTTGATGGTGATGCTGACCGATTGGTGGTAATTGACAATAAAGGAAATGCTGTTGATGGGGATAAGCTTATTGGTGCATTGGGTATTTATCAACAATCTTTAGGCAGGTTGAGCAATAATAAAGTTGTCGCTACTGTGATGAGTAATTTGGCCTTGGAAGAGTATTTTAAGGAACATAAAATTGATTTAATTCGGTGTAATGTGGGTGATAAATACGTGTGTGATGAAATGCAAAAAAATAACGTGAATTTTGGAGGTGAGCAAAGCGGACATATTATCTTTGGCGACTATGCAAAAACCGGAGATGGTTTGGTGAGTGCCCTTCAGGTAATGGCATTGATGACAAAAAGTAAAAAGAAAAGTGCAGAGATTTTAAATCCTTTTGAACTTTATCCCCAAAAACTCATCAATCTTTCAATCGAACAAAAAAAGCCGCTTGAATCTTTGCAGGGCTATCAAGAATATCTAAAAGAAATACAAAATGCCGGCATCAGGCATTTAGTACGGTATTCTGGCACCGAAAATAAGCTTAGAATTTTATTGGAAGGAAAGGATAAAGCTCTGCTTGAGGCGATGATAAAAGATTTGAGTGAGTTTTTAAAGGAAAAACTTTGTTAAATAAGCAATTGAAAAAGTCTTTTTTGATTTTTGGTTTTGGATTTATTTTGGTTTTTGCCCTTGATCAATGGATAAAATATTTAATATTGGGAGGTTTGCGCTGGGAGAGTGAGGCACTTTCAATCATTCTTGTTTTTAATCGAGGCGTAGCTTTTTCGATGCTTAGTTTTTTGGGTGATTGGCTGAAGTATCTGCAGATTTTTTTAGTCGTCTTGATGGGATTTTTGCTTATACGCCAAAGGGAGTTTTTTATCCGCAATGATTATGTTTTTGGGATTATATTTGGCGCTGGGTTTTCAAATATTTTGGATAGATTCATTCACGGAGGGGTTGTCGATTATATTTATTGGCACTATGGTTTTGAGTTTGCAGTATTTAACTTCGCTGATGCAATGATCGATGTGGGTGTAGGGATTTTGATTTTAAAAATGCTTTTAAGTAAAACCAAATAATCCCTATTGTATAATCGCTCCTCTTGTTTTATACGTTGATGATTTTTAACAGGTCGCGTAGCTCAGTTGGTAGAGCACTACCTTGACATGGTAGTGGTCGTTGGTTCGAATCCAATCGTGGCCACCATAATTCCTTTTTCATTCCATATGCAATCATCATCTATTGATACCCCTTCATCACACATTTTAAAGTTTAATCCTATAGTTTTTATTTCTATATTTATATAGAACCATACATAATGTAAAATAACAAATATGCAAAAATAACATAAAATTTATTGACATCAATCAATTTTTTCTTAGGCAATTTTGATATACTTCTTAAAATTTAAATCTTTATAAGGAAAAATATGCAAACGATTTATCCTTTTATTCTGATCATCCATCTGATTTGTGCCATTATTTTTCTAGGCTATTTGTTTTTTGATATTTTTATTTTTCCAAATATTAAAAAAACATTCGGGAGTGAAATTGCAAAAAAAGCCGCAAGCGCAATTGGAACAAGAGGCACAAAAATTATGCCTTTATGCGTCTTGTTGCTCCTTATAACGGGCGGAATGATGGTGAGTCAATATATCGGCAAAGACAGCGGCTATTTCAGCTCAAACCTCCAAAAACTCCTGATGTTGAAAATAGTTTTTGCATTTAGTATTTTTGCAATGATTATCATTTCCTTAACTTACAAATTCATCCTTAAAAAGCCTAGCCCTATAGGTAAGATCATCCATCCCATAGCACTTTTGCTCGGATTTTTTATCGTTGTTTTGGCAAAAATGATGTTTTATGTATGAAGCCAAATTTTCTAAAACATAGAAAAATTATTGCAAATAAGCAATAAAACCTCTGTAAAATCCGCTCAAATCCTTATAAAAAACACCCTGATAGCCTTGATCTAAAAGATATGTCTCCATACACTCTTTTTGATCATATCCTATCTCACAAGCCAAAAACTTGATTCCCTTTTGCCCACCAAATTCAATAATAGCTTGCAATACTTCATCCCCGTTTTTACCTCCAAATAAAGCCGTATGCGGTTCATATAAAACATTTTCAGACAGCAGATAGTTTTTGGCAATATAAGGAGGGTTTGAAATCAAAAGTTTAGGCAAGGACTTGACCCCTTCAAATAAATCGGTATGCATCAAAGTTATGCGTTCTTTAAGTCTATTGGAAGATGTGGCAAACGCATTGAGATTAATTTGGGCAACTTCAATGGCTAAAGGTGAAATATCTGTAGCAATGATGGATATTTTTGGACATAAAAGTCCCAGCATAATCGAAATGATCCCACTCCCTACGCCTATTTCGCCCACTTCAAAAATCTCTTCAGCTTCAATGAGAGCTTGAGCTTTTTGAACTAAAATTTCTGTTTCAGGTCTTGGAATCAAGACTCTTTTATCCACATAAAAACTCTCGCTACAAAAACTCACTTTTTGAATGATATACTCTATAGGTTCGCCTTGAGTTCGTCTATAAACACATTCCATAAATTTATC
Source organism: Helicobacter sp. 12S02232-10 (assembly GCF_002272895.1). NCBI lineage: Bacteria > Pseudomonadati > Campylobacterota > Epsilonproteobacteria > Campylobacterales > Helicobacteraceae > Helicobacter > Helicobacter sp. 12S02232-10. The sequence continues at coordinate 148,000 of NZ_MLAQ01000005.1, read as the reverse complement.
AAATTCATTTTTTTTTATCTCGCGATCACTCCAAGCGTGCAACCATTCTCTTGTCGAATCCAATACAAAGCTCAAAAGCAACTCAGCCTCTAAACCAACTCGAATGTTGCTATCAAATTTAGAATGCAAAAGCTCTTTTTTAGCATACTCAAGAGCTTTAAGAATATTCAACTCATTTCTCCATATGATAATCCAAAGCTTCTAGTCTCTTTAATAGCGGCGGATGGGTATAATAGAAAAATATATAGGCAGGATGAGAACAAGGGAATGCCTTATTTTCATTTACGATGCGAATCAAGGCCTCAGCCAAACAATATTTACTTGTAAGCTTTGCTCCAAATTCATCGGCTCTATATTCGGCTTTTCGACTGAAATAACCTATAATTGGCATCATTAAAAATGAAATCACAGGAACGATGAGAATTAAAAATGTAATCGTTACAGCAGGATTTGCAGAAACTCCCATTGACTCAAAAAATGTTTCAGGCAAATTTCCTGCAATAAAAAAAACGATAAATAAAAGAATCCCGATGATGAAAATATTTTTAAAAATATCCTTGTGCTTAAAATGCCCCAATTCGTGACCTAAAATCGAAAGCAACCCCTCCTGAGAAACCTTTTCAAGCAAAGTATCAAATAATACAACTCGCTTAGACTTCCCTAAGCCCCCAAAATAGGCATTCAATCTCCCATCTCGCTTACTAGCATCCATCACGAAAATCCCACTACTTTTAAAACCAACTTTTTGCATCATTGCCTCTATTTTTTCTCGCAAAAGATTGTCATTAAGCGGTGTAAATTTATTGAAAATCGGAGCAATCAACATCGGGTACAAAACATTTACCAAAATCGTAAAAATAAAAAGTAAAAAAAAGCCCTCAAGCCACCAATAAGAGAATCTTTTTATCACTTCAAGCAATAAAAATACCAATGTTCCTCCAATGAATATCAACATTGCAAAGCTTTTTAAAGCGTCTTTAAAAAACAATCCCAAAGTATTTTTACTGAAGCCGAATTTTTTATCCAAAACCATCGTCGTATAAAAACTCGTTGGCAAAGAAATGATAAACCCTACACTCAAAAACACCAACACAAAAGCCAAAGAACTTATCCTCTCTGAAAATCCCAATGTTTCAAAAATACCCTGAAGCAACCAAAACCCAACGCTAATCCAAAATAAAAAGACAAAAAGTTCGACAATATTTTGAACCATAGAAACTTTTAACTTTTCTAAGGAATATCTGCCCGCTTCACAATAGTCTTTCGCAGATAAAATTACAGGCGTTTGCTTTAACCTAAATTCAATATGTCTGAACTGCAAATAAGCCAACACAAGGCTTGGGAGCGTGTAAAAAATAATAAATATCAATCCCGATAAATAAAGCATCTCATCACCCAATATTTTTTAAAATTTTTAAAATGGGACGAATTCTACATTAAAAGCATAAATCTATCCGAAATTAAATCACTTTTAACTCCATTTTGATTAAGATATCGAAAAAATATTTGGGAACAACGATGAAACAAACAAAATATATATTCGTCACAGGAGGCGTATTAAGCTCTCTTGGAAAGGGTATTTCTTCCTCTTCAATCGCAACGCTGCTAAAACATTCGGGGCATCAGGTTTCCATTTTAAAAATCGATCCCTATATCAATGTAGATCCTGGCACAATGAGTCCCTTAGAGCACGGGGAAGTATTTGTCACTTTTGATGGGGCTGAAACTGACCTTGACATTGGACATTATGAGAGATTTTTGAATAAAGATTTCTCCAAGCAAAACAACTTTACAACAGGGCAAATCTATCTCTCTGTCATCGAAAATGAAAGACATGGTAAATATCTAGGAAAAACCATTCAAATCGTACCTCATATTGTAGATGAAATAAAAAACAGAATCAAGATCGCAGGCTCAGGGAGTGATTTTTTGGTCGTTGAGCTAGGGGGAACGGTTGGAGATATGGAAGGAATGCCCTATTTGGAAGCGATGAGACAAATGAAGCACGAACTTGGAAATGATCTTGTCATTAGTATTCACGTAACGCTTATCCCTCTAATCAAGGCAGCCGGAGAGTTAAAAACAAAACCGACACAACATTCTGTCCAAGAACTCAGGCGTATCGGCATTTCTCCACAAATTATTTTAGCGCGTTGCGAAAAACCTTTAAGCAAAGAATTGAAAAAAAAGCTTGCCTTGAGTTGCGATGTAGATGATGATAGCGTGATTGTGGCTGAAGATGCCGAAAGTATTTATAAATGCCCGATCAATTTCTTAAAAGAGGATATTCTCACCCCGATTGCAAGACGCTTCAAGCTCGGTGAGTTAAAACCAAAAATGGATGAATGGGATATATTGGTCAAAAAAATCATTTCCCCTAAAGACTCCATCACCATTGGCTTTGTCGGCAAATACCTCACTCTCAAAGAATCCTATAAATCCCTCACAGAAGCCCTTACACACGCAGGAGCAAATACCGATACGCGTGTAAATATAAAATGGATAGACAGCGAAAATCTCTCTTTAGAGACTCTTTTTACTCTTGATGATGTCGATGGCATACTCATTCCAGGTGGATTTGGGGAAAGAGGCGTAAAAGGCAAAATTGAAGCTATCAAATATGCAAGGGAAAAAAAGATACCTTTCTTAGGGATTTGTTTGGGAATGCAGCTTTCTATTGTCGAGTTTGCTAGAAATGTATTGGGAATCAAAGACGCTGACTCCACAGAGTTTCAGCCCGATACAAAAAATCCTTTTATCTACTTGATTGAAGACTTTATTGACCAACAGGGAAAAGAACAAATTCGCACCCATCAATCACCTATGGGGGGGACGATGAGACTAGGCGAATACGAATGCAAAATCAAACAAGGCACAAAACTATCCAAAGCCTATAGTGAACGACCTATCATCAAAGAGCGTCACCGACACCGATATGAAGCCAATCCCAAATATAGAAAAGATCTTGAAAAAAACGGGATGATTATCAGCGGGGAATCTTCAAATGGACTGATCGAAGCTGTAGAAATTAGCAATCATCCATTTTTCGTCGGTGTGCAGTTCCATCCTGAATTTACCTCAAGGTTACAAAACCCCAACCCTATTATCTTAGAATTCGTTAAAAAATCTTTGGAATTTCAAAACAAATGAATTTCTTGAGCAAACAGGAAGTGGAAAATATTTTAGCCCAAAGATTTAAAGACGATGCATTTACATCTCTCAAACAACTCCCCCACCCTTATGAATTCAAAGATGCTCAAATTGCTGCTACCATCATATCAGAAGGCATAAAAAACAATCGAAAAATCTTAGTTGTGGGAGATTATGATGTTGATGGCATCACATCTTGCGTAATTATGATGCGATTTTTTGATATCATCGGCTATCAAAACATCAGCTATATTATTCCCAATCGCTTTAGCGACGGTTATGGAATCAGCAAAACTATTGTGGAAAAAAATCCCGCCGACATTGTCATTACCGTTGATAATGGCATCAGTGCATTTGAAACTGGGGAATATTGCAAAAAAAATAAAATTTCTTTTATCATTACCGATCATCATACCCTTAAAGACATTCTTCCTGAAGCTGATGCAATCATTAATCCCCAACAAACTGATTGTAATTTTCCTCAAAAAGAAGTTTGTGGTGCCACATTGTCTTGGTATTTATGCAATGCTATCAAGATAAAAATGGGATTAGAGATCTCTTTGGTTTCATTGCTTGATTTAGTCTGTATTGCAACGATTGCTGATATGATGCCACTTGTAAAAATCAATAAACTTTTGGTTAAAACAGGTCTGAAAAAATTTATCGAATCTGATGCAATTCCTAATCAAATACTCAAAAACGGATTGAAAACAAAAAACATTACCGCTCAAGACATTGCCTACTCTATAGCCCCTCTCATCAACAGCGCTGGTAGAATGGGGGATGGAAATCTGGCCGCAAAATTTTTCCTTGAAAAAGATAAAGAAATCGCACAAAAACTATATCAAGACTTAAACAGACTCAATCAAGAGAGAAAAATGACTGCTCAAAATATTTTGGAACTCGCCAAAAATACCTCCTTAGTCGGAAAAAACTGCGTGATTGCCTATGGAAAAGATTGGCACGAGGGAGTGTTAGGTATTGTTGCAGCAAATCTTTCTCAAAACTACAATAGACCTGCAATCGTATTGAATCAAAAAGACGACAAACTCAAAGGAAGTGCTCGTAGCTATGGAAATATCAATTTGATTGAAGCACTCAATGCTCATTCAAGATTTTTTACACAATTTGGAGGACACGCCAAAGCCATCGGACTTCAGTTAGAACAAAAGAACTTAGAGCCATTCTTTGAGGCTCTCAAGGATTTTGAAATGCCTGAAACTGAAGAAAAAGAGCCGAATGAAAATCTGGGGATTTTGAACCCCGATGATATTGATAATGAACTCCTGAAAATACTTGAACAATTTGAACCTTATGGACAGGGAAATCCGCAACCTGGCTTCATATGCAACAATTTAAGAATCGCTTCAAGTAAAGTGCTCAAATCGCTTCATCAGCAGTTAGAGTTCAATATTTCTTACCGCAAACAAAAAGCGATGTCATTTTTTTGCGAAACATTTTACAAAGAAAATGAACAAGTCAATATCAGCTTTCATCTCCAAAGAGATAGTTTTAGCGGAGCTCCTTTAATGATTTTAAAAACTATCACAAAATGCCTTTTATAACCAAAAATTTTACATTAAATTCTCCAAAGAAAGCTTTTTTATTTGTAATGGAAGCCTTAGGATGTTCGCAAAAAGAAGCCCAAAGACATTTAGATAAGCAGCGTCTCAAACAAAATACCTTGCCCGTTCATAAATCCCAAATAATAGCAGGAAGCGTTGAACTCACTTACTTCAAACCCGTCTCTATGAATCTCAAGCCGATTTTTATAACTCCATTTTTTGCCGTTTATGACAAGCCTTCCAAAATGCTTGTCCACCCGAAGGGATATTTTGAGCATTTCAGTCTTTGTGATGCCATCAAATCAGAATTTGGGCAAGAGGCAAATCCTATCCACAGACTTGATTATGAAACAAGTGGGTTGATTATGATCAGTAGAAAAAAATGCTATGAAGCCTCACTCAAAGAACTCTTTGCAAAAAAACAAGTCCAAAAAGAATATCTTGCTTTTGTGAAAGGAAAAATATGTACGCCTCAAACGATTGATCTCCCTATCTGTGTCCCTCAAAATGCAGATAAACATAAAGATTTAAGTATTCGTTGCACAATAGCTTCTGATGGAAAAAAATCCATTACAAAAATTTTTCCTCTTTTTTATGATGAAAAAATAGATTCCACGCTTTTAAAAGTTATCCCTATCACAGGCAGGACACATCAAATCCGAATCCATTTGAGTCATATCGGACATAGCATCATCGGAGAATCCCTTTATGGCGTCGATGATAATACAGCTAGGAACTACCTTGAGAGAAAAAAGGAACACGAAGATAAAAACCCCCTCTTAATGCTCCATTCTCAAAGCTTAAGTTTCACTTACAAGAATTTACACTACCATATAAAAAGCTTTCATATGCCAAAAATAGACTTATATCAAAAATAGAAAAATCCGTAAAAACTTATCAATCTTCGCAGATTAAACCATTAATCTGCGAATTTTAATGATTTAAGTTTATAAAATCTTTTTTAAAGCAGTTTCTATCGGGAGTCTATTGTCAGGCTCTACAAGTCTCTCTCCAACTTCTTTGCCATCTTTATAAAAAATAAGAGTGGGAATCCTCCGGACACCAAGCTCATCTTTTAAAGCTTCTTCAGCATCAATATTGATCTTGAAAATTTTGACTTTTCCATCATATTCTTTGGCCAAAGCTCCCATAATAGGCTCAATTCTACGACAGTCTGGACACCAGTCTGCACCAAAATCAACAATAACAGAACCCGCCTTAACCTCATTCTCAAATTTGGAACGATCGATAAGTTCAACCATAATAATTCTCCTTTAAGTAAAAAATTTAACCAATAGAAATCCCCCGATGATCAGAATAACAAATAATATCAACGCAAGCGCAAACGCTTTTCCCCCAGAAGTGATAAATTTCTTTAAATCTACCTGCAATCCCAGTGCAACCATCGCAAATACCAAGCAAACATTACAAAGATACCTAAGAGCATCCATAATCTTAATTAAAACTTCTTCTGAAATAATCCCATCAGAAAGTTTAAAAATATAAGAATTCAACAAAACGACTCCCAAAAATCCAAAAGCGAACCAAGGAATATGTAATTTTCTATGATTTCCTCCGTGAGAATTATGTGCTGCCAAATAAGAGACGATTAAAAGCAACGGTACCAATAAAATCACACGAATCATTTTAATTGTTACTGCTACACTTTCAGCTTCTGGAGAAACAGAACTTGCAGCACCTGCAACATTGGCTACTTCGTGTAAAGTAGCGCCGATATAAATGCCTTCTTGAATGGGGGTTAAAGGAATAATCCCGATATTATAAAATATCGGATATAAAAACATCGCAATAATTCCAAAAACCACTACGGTTCCAACTGCAACGACTCCTTTATAAGGCTCAGATTTAATCGAAGATTCCAAAGCCAATACTGCTGCAGCCCCGCATACCGCACTTCCTCCACTCACAAGCATCGCAATATCTCTATCAAGACCAAGTTTTATCCCTATATAAGTTCCCAATACAAAAATAACTGCAACAACCACAAATGCGATGATAATAGGAGATGCTCCAAGATTTGTGATTTCACTCAAAGTAACATTAAATCCATAAAGGATGATGCCCAATCTTAAAAGTTTTTTAGCACTGAAATTGACACCTTTTTCAGTAGAACTTTTTGCTCTCCTAAAAATAGAAGATGCCAGTGTTCCTACAATAACGCCTATCAATAAAGGAGAAAAATGCATAAGTTTAATAAAATCAATACCAGAAAAATACAATGCGGCAAATGATATAACCCCTACAAGCATAATCCCATTAAAATAACTACTTACAATCGCGATACTTTTGGCATTTAACATCTTATTGCCTTTCTCATAAAGTGTTGTTTAAGTGCATTTTACTACAACAAGCAATAAAAATCACTCTGAATTTAAAAATTCTTGAAAAAACTAAAAAATCAGTTTTTTTTCAAATGTTTAGAAATTGCAGACGAAACCTTTTTATTATTCTTGCTTAAATCAGATTTGATTGTTTCGGAATTTTTACAAGCCTGCTCATTCCCCAAAGAACACGCCTTATCAAAATAAGTCACCGCTTTCTTTATATCCTTAGGAATGTCTTTACCTTCAGCGTATAAAAATGCAACGTTTGAGCAAGCCACATCTACCCCCAAATCACAAGCTCGTTTTGAATAAGCCAATGTATTTGGAATATCCTTATATTTTGTGAAATACAGATCGCTAGCATTGAAACAGCCTGCCCCATTACCCAACTCACAAGCCCTTTGACATAGAGGTAAAGCGCGATCGCCCTGAGCATCATCTTTATAAAATACGCAAGCATCTAAGCATCCATAAGCACTATTTAAATCACAAGCCTTTGAAAACATATCTGCACTAAGATCTAAATCTTGCTCGACACCTTCGGCATTTTTATACATCACCCCGATACTATAGCAAGCCTGTCCAAATCCCTTTTCACAAGAATCTTTAAACTTACCCATCGCCTTTTTATAATCTTTTTTATCTCTATCAATAACCCCTAGATTATAGCATCCTGTAGGATTGCCCCCATCACAAGATTTTTTAAACAAAGTTTTTGCCGCACCGATATCTTTTTTAATATCTTGCCCTAAAGCATATTTCGCGCCCAAATTTGCACAACTTTCCAAATCTCCAGCAGCACAATCTGTTTTTAAGGATTGAACTTCTTGGGTATCATTTTCTTTTATTTTAGTAGGATCACTACAGCCATAAAAAATTACCCCTAATAATAACGAAACAAAAATCAGTTTTTTCATAATTCTTCCTTATTCAAATATTATAATTCTAGAATTATGCTTATTTTTTGCTTAGAAAAAAATTTTAATCACCCTTATCCATAAATTTATGGAGTAATTTATATTCATCTTTATTTAAAAATCTTGTTTTTCCTACCGGCAAAGCATTCAAACAAACCCATCCGTAACGAATGCGTCGCAAATCTAAAACATCTTTTTTAAAATAAGCAAAAAATCTTCGCAATTCTCTGTTTTTTCCTTCTTTGATTGAAACCTTAAGTTTGGAAAAATTTTTTTCATTTTTTATGATCTCATATTTGGCAAAAGGAGCAAATTCCATTTGTCTGATTTTATTTTTAGGATGGGCTCCTGCCTGTGCATTCTCAAGATAAATCCCCTCTGTCATAGCCTGTATGATTTCTTGAGTGATATTGCCCTTAACCTTGATAATATATTCGCGCTCCAAAGAACTTTCCATTAAAGACTGGGCAACTTTCTTACTATCAGTGAGCAATATAACCCCTTCTGAAGCAAAATCAAGTCTGCCCACAGGAACAAAACAAGCATATTTTTCTCCTAAAGAATCATAAATCACTCTCCTGCCTCGATCATCTTTTTTGCTGACAATCTCACCTTTAGGCTTATGATAAACCACAACCGTATATAAATCATTTTTTTGTGGTTTTATATATTTTCCATCAATAAATACCCTTTGATTATCCTTGAGAATGGTTTTAAAATCTGCTTTAGTCTTTTCAACATTCACTCTACCTTGTTCGATCAAGACATCGGCTTCTCTGCGCGAATATTTTGTATGGTGGGAAATAAACTGATTGAGTCTCACGAAATATCCATCCATTCAAGATCGCAAAAACTTTGTTTGATTTTGCCGCTGACTTTCAAACTACTTACAAACATATATTTTCTTTGCCCATCTTCAATCACAACCCGAAGTTCGCGTTCACCTTCAAATTTTTGTGCTTCAGATTTAATCTTTTCAAAAAAACTACCATCAATGCTCTTCTTTAAAACCACAGCTAAGGGGCAAGTTGCATCATTAAGTTCTTGGGGCTTCATATCAATAGGAATGATTTCTTCTTGAGGATCTTGGATTTGAGGGGTTTTGTATTTTATTTTCGTATTTTGCCCCTTTGCGTCTTCAAGATTCATAATCTCAAGCAAACGAAGCTGTACATTTCCCTCACGCTCTTCAATCTTGCATTTAAAAGCTAGAGGTTTAGAAAGATCAAAACTTTCAAGTTCTTGAAGATGTTTTTCAAAAAGCATCAAATCAATCTTTCCATAAAAATCCAAAATATCAGCCGTTCCATAAGGTTTTCCAGTTTTTTTCCCAATCTTTTTCTTGACATCTAAAACCTTCCCGACAATCATTATATTAGAACCGATTTCTAAGGAATTTAATTCTGTGCTTTTGGCCACACCCTTAATCGCTTTGATTTCTTTTTGAAAGTCGTCTAAAGGATGACCCGAAACATAAATGCCTAAGCACTCATACTCATAATCAAGCAAAGTTTTAACATCATATTCAAAAATATGAGTCAGATTTAACGCTACAGGCTGAGCATCATCTTGAGCATCTCCAAATAAAGAACCTGCCATCATTTCTTTGATCTTGTTTTTAGCTCTGCCTGCATCGCAAATCGCATCTATATTTTGAAGCATTGTTGCTCTAGTATAACCCAATCCATCAAGACTGCCCGTTTTTATCAAAGGCTCTAAGATTCTTTTGGTGAGTTTTGTAAAATCCACTCTTGAAATAAAATCTTCCAAGTTTTTAAATTCGCCCTCACTTTCCCTGACTTCAATGATATTTTTCAACGGACCTTCCCCTGCTCCTTTAATCGCGCCCAAACCAAAAATAATTTTTTTAATTGTCTTGCTGTCTTTGACCTCAAAATCACCCACGCCAAAATTCAGTGCTGAAGTATTGACGTGAGGAGGAACAAGTTCAATACCCAAAAGTTTCACCTCATCGATATATTTTGCCACCGATTCAATCTTATCTGACTCGCTTGTAAGCATTGCAGCCATAAATTCGTGTTCGTAATAAGTCTTCAAATAAGCAGTCTGAAACGTTACCATCGCATAAGCTGCCGAATGGGATTTATTAAACCCATAGCCTGCAAATTTGACAATGAGTTCCCAAAGCTCTTCAGCTTTATTCTTATCAAATCCTTTGGCTTGAGCACCCATAGCAAACTTGACTTTATTGTCAGCCATAATTTGGGCGTCTTTTTTCCCCATTGCCCGACGTATCAAATCAGCTTCCCCTAAAGAAAAACCTCCGATGGTTTGGACGATTTGCATCACTTGTTCTTGATAGACAATCGTGCCATAGGTAGGCTTAAGGATGGGTTCAAGCTCAGGGAACATATAGGTGATAGGCTCTAACCCGTGCTTGCGATTGACAAAATCATCAACCATTCCTGATTCCATCGGACCGGGTCGTCCTAAGGCAATGATTGCAATAATATCTTCAAATGTTGAAGGTTTCAAACGTTTATTGAGACCTTGAAACATACCAGATTCGATTTGAAATATACCAACAGTATTACCGCTTTGTATCGTTTTATAAACTTCAGGATCATCTGTATCAATCGTTAAAAAATCTAATTCTTTCTGATATCTTTTAACGATGAGTTTGAGTGCATCATCTATGACTGTTAGAGTTTTGAGTCCAAGAAAGTCAAATTTGATTAAATCGACAGGCTCAAGATATTTCATTGAATATTGCGTGACAATTGCTCCACCAGTTTTATCACCGGTATAAAGCGGGGTCTTATGCCACAATTCCCTTTCGCTATCAAGTACAAGCGCAGCAGCGTGCTTGCCAGCATTGCGATTGAGTCCTTCAAGCATCAAAGAAAAATCCCAGACTTTCTTGGCTAAAGGATTTTCTTGAGTGAGTTCTGAAATTTTAGGCTCAAGCTCCCAAGCTCCATCTATCCATTTCCCATCTTTTTCCTCATATCCTTGAAGCGTGATACCCAATTTATCAGGAATCAGTTTTGCCATATCATCAGCTTCTCTATAAGGCATATTCAATACACGTGCAACATCTCTAATAACGCCTTTGGCAAGCATCTTGCCAAAAGTAATGACTTGAGCCACGTTATACTTACCATATTTTTCAATCATATATTCAATAATTTCCCCACGCCGCCTCTGACAAAAATCTGTGTCAATATCAGGCATCGAAACCCGCTCAGGGTTTAAAAATCTCTCAAAAAGAAGATCATATTTTAAAGGATCAATATTGGTAATCTTAAGACAAAATGCTACCAAGCTCCCTGCTGCGCTCCCCCTGCCTGGACCTACTGGGATACCGTTTTCTTTAGCGTGCCTTATAAAATCCCATACAATGAGCATATAACCCGGAAATTTCATACTATTAATGACTTCAATCTCTCTTTCAAGTCTGTCTTTGTAGAGTTGATGACGCTCTTGAGGGATAATCTTGAGTCTTTCTACTAAACCTTCTCGGGCTTTATGAGCAAAATAGCTTGCATCATCTGTTATATCTAACCCTTCTGCTTTGGCATATTCTTGTGTGAATTTGAATCTTGGCGGGGTAGGAGGATTGTTTTTTTCATCCTTGAGGTCAATTTCAAGATTGCATTTATCAGCAATTTCTTGGGTATTTGCCAAAGCTTCGGGAATATCGGCAAAGAGTCTCGCCATTTCTTGAGGAGATTTTACATAAAATTCTTTTACTGAATGTTTGAGTCTGTTTTGATCATCAAGAGTTTTTGCCATCGCCACACACATTGCTACTTCTTGAGCACTCGCATCATCTTGATCAGTATAATGGGTATCATTTGTAGCAATCAGTTTAATCCCTGTTTCTAAAGAAAGTCTGATTAATTGCTCATCAATAAAGCTCTGATCGGCAATCCCGTGACGCATAATCTCAATATAAAAATCATCTCCAAAAATATCTTGATATTCAAGTGCTACTTCTTTGGCGGTATCATAACCCTTAGCTCCGATTTTTACATTTCTAGGATTATTGGTATTGAGTTGCCAACTTACCTCACCTTGCAAGCACGCCGAAGAGCAAATCAGACCTGCAGAATGCTCGCGCAAAATCTTTTTATTGATTCTAGGATAATAGTAAAAGCCTTCAATAAAAGCCATTGAGCTTAAATACATTAGATTTTTATAACCTTCTTGATTTTTAGCATACAAACAAAGATGGAAGCGTTGTTTGGACTCTTTGCTACCCAAATCTGAAGCATTATGCAGATACGTCTCAATACCGATGATGGGCTTGATACCTTCTTTTTTCATCGTCGTATAAAAATCAATTGCTCCAAACATATTTCCGTGATCGGTCATACTCACGCTTTTCATTCCAAGTGCTTTGATTTTTTTGGCCAAAGCCTTGATTTTATTCGCTCCATCAAGCAAAGAATATTCGGTATGTAAGTGCAAGTGTGTATAACTCATAAAATTCCTTAAATTTACTTTGATATTTTTATCAAAACCCAAAAGAAAAGCAGAAATTTATTATAAAAATATTATCCTTTAGATTTGATTTACTCTGCAATAAAACTTTGCCAATCTGAATTTATATTGCACGCTAAACAAAATTATCTCAATTCCAACATTAATTATAAGAATCTTTCTTTATATTTTAATAAATTTAAAACCAAAACTTAATAACTGTTTTATAAAAAATATTTTTTAATTAATAAATCTTACTTATTAGATTTTTCTGTTTTAGATATAATTTAGGATACAAAACTAAACCAAACAGAAGGAAAAACAATGAGAAAACTCGCAATTATAGGAAGTATTATTGCATTTTGTGCGATTAATGCCTTTGGAGAAAGCAATCAAGAATTGATTCAAAAAGCTAAAGGAGTAGGTTTAGAGCCTATCCCTACTGGAAAGGCTTTGAAAGATTATCAACTTAAAAAAGCTACAGATACGGACCTAGCAACAGGCTATAAACCAAAAATGACTCAAGCTCAAATCGAATTAGGCAAAAAGCTTTATTTTGATCCTAGAATTTCAAGCTCAAACCTCATTTCCTGCAACACTTGCCACAATCTTGCATTGGGAGGCGTTGATGTTGTCCCAGCAGCAATCGGTGAAAAATGGCAGCCAAATACCCATCATTTAAATTCTCCAACTGTCTTTAACTCCGTATTCAATTCAGTGCAATTTTGGGATGGAAGGGCAAAACACCTAGGCGATCAAGCCCAAGGACCAATTCAAAATCCTGTAGAAATGGCTGCAAGCCCTAAACTTGTTGTAGAAAAAATCACTTCTATGCCTGCTTATGTGGATGAATTCAAAAAAGCCTACGGAAACAAAGTAAAAATTGACTTCAAACTCATTGCTGACACTATTGCGATGTTTGAAGAAACTCTTGTTACTCCAAGCCGCTATGATGATTTTCTTAAAGGAAACCCCAAAGCACTCAGTAAAGATGAACAAGAGGGGTTAAATATCTTTATTGACAAAGGATGTACAGCCTGCCATACCGGCATCAATCTTGGTGGCAGTATGCAACCATTTGGTGTTGTAAAACCATACAAATTTGCAAGCATAGGAAATTTTAAAGGCGATGCCAATGGTATGGTAAAAGTCCCCACTCTAAGAAATATAACTGAAACAATGCCTTATTTTCATAATGGTCAATATTGGGATGTCAAAGATGCTATCAAAGAAATGGGAGCAATCCAGCTAGGCATTACCATCAGCGATGATGAAGCTAAAAAAATACAAACTTTCTTCCAATCTCTCACAGGCACAAAACCTGAAATTATTTACCCTACCCTGCCTCCGGTTACAGATAAAACTCCAAAACCTGTTTTTTAAACAAAAGAGTGATCCTTCAAAGGATCAACTCCTCTTATTTAACGGGTTCAAATACAGAACCTTTAGCACGGTATAAAGTATTTACATATTGGACTTGATTGTCATTGATGAGTTCTGAAAAAAACTTATTGATTTTAGTATCCTGAAAATCAAAAAACATTTCCACTCCGATTGCTGTAGAATAATTCACCCAATCATAACGCAAATCACTACTAAGTAAAGCGCCATATTCAATCAATTTTTGATCAGTGCTTCCAATTGCATTCACAATATAAAAATTTTGACGATCCTTAGGTTGCACAAGCATTAAAATGGAAGGATTGTAGTTGATTTGAACCGAAAGGATTTTGGAAGGTTTTTTATTAGAAAACCCCAATTGAGAAAGCATTAAACCACTTTTAACTACAGGAGTATTTAAAACCACAACGCTTTTTTCCAAAAAATCTTCTTGAGTTTTGAGATTTTTGGCAAATGTCGCAGCTTGTTGGGATGAAACGATATCTTTATATACAATATTGGGATCCAAGCTATCTAAAATATCGCCCAAAATCAGTCCTACAGGGCTATCATCGTCATATTCGACAATAGAGGCACTAGCTGCCAAAGTTGTAATCACTTGCATTTGAGCATAATAATCAATCCCCCCAAAATAAAGGTTTGGAGGTAATTTCAGGTTTTTATCAAGTTGATTTTTATTTATAGTGGGGATATAGGTTGGAAGACTGACATAAGTGTCTTGAATAAAATTTTCAACTCCTGCTTGTGTGAGGACTGCAACCACAAACTGATATTTTTCTTGTTTGATTTTATCATAAGTCTCACTTAAATTTAAAGAATCTTCACTCCCGCTGTCAAAAACTTTAAAATCAAAATCCCCGCCGCGCGTCATCAAATAAGCCAAAATAGTATCAATGCTTGCAACAGAATAACGTCCAACAATTTTCTTAGGAATCAAAAGCGCAATCTTAATCTTAGAATTTTTTTGATCTTGATATACCGAGCTTTGCATAAAAGAATCAATTTCAGATAAAGCAACTGCTAAGTTTGCCCTAAGTTCTATATTTTGGGTGTCATTTTTAAATTTTGCCACAAATGAAAATAATTTGCCATCAGCATAAAGTTTTTCCAAACATTTTTCATCACATTTCTTAATATCAATATCGACTACCTCTTGTTTGGGCAAAGGCAATGGAGAAATGATATAGCTTTTTGCAAAAAGCCCTGTATGCAAAAAAGTAGCTAAAATGCCAATATAAATTCGTTTATTTTTCAAAATATCCCCTTGCAAGTAAAAAATGTTTCATTGCCTCTTTTTTTAAAGAAGGATTTTTGAGTAACTGATTCAAAGAATAAGTTGCTAAAAAAGCCTTGCCATTCTGAGTAAAAATACTGCCTGCACAATCCTCAAAATTCAAACCAAGTAAATGTGCCAACACACAATCTCCCATTAATATTATAATTTTAGTATATTTAGACAGGATTTGCTCATTCAAATACTGCTTACAGATTAAAATTTCTTCATCAGATACTTTAAGATTACTATCATCACATTTAACCAAAGATAAAACGCCATATTCTTGAGATTTTAATGCAAAAACATTTTGAGCAATGTCTTGAAGCATTTTTGAGCTTTTATTTTCCAAAAATGCGCCAAAAGCATTCACTAAAGGCAGTTGTGTAACAAAAATAATTTTAGGCTCAGAAGGTAAAATTCCAAAAGCAGGCTTGGAGCTTTTACTTCGATCACAAAGTGCGCAGTGAGAAACCATATCATATAAAGAAGTTTTGGGCATTGTCAAACTTTCTTCAAAAGGCTTCAGATTGATATTTTCAATATACTTGCCCCCAAACATCTTTTGATAATATAAAAATTTAAGATGAAGAATTTTTTGAATATCACGCATTAAAATTGCTTAAATTCATTCAACTTTTATTTTTCTTATACATATGTGGATTGATCATATTTTGGGGTTTGAAAATTTCATCCAGCTGCTCCTTATTCAATAATCCCCTCTCTAGCGCTATCTCATAAACGCTTTTTCCGGTAGCAAGAGATTCTTTAGCAATAGAAGCAGAGTTTTCATACCCGATATAAGGATTGAGGGCAGTAACAATCCCAATGCTATTGAGTACAAAATTTTTACATATGTCCTCATTGGCACTAATCCCATCAATGCATTTATTAGCAAGCGTAAGCATTGCGCGATTGAGCATCACAATCGAGTTAAACAAACTATAAGCAATGACAGGTTCAAACACATTTAATTGCAATTGCCCGCCCTCAGCAGCCATTGTAACAGTAATGTCATTCCCTATCACAGCAAAGCAAACTTGATTAACGACTTCTGGGATAACGGGATTCACCTTGCCAGGCATAATCGAACTTCCAGGTTGCATTTTAGGTAGATTGATCTCATTTAAACCTGCCCTCGGACCTGAACTAAGCAACCTTAAATCATTGCATATTTTAGAAAGTTTGACTGAAACCCTTTTAAGCACACCGCTAATTTGCACATAAGCACCCGTACTTTGAGTTGCTTCTATCAAATCCGTAGCCGTAACAAAAGGCCTACCTGTAACTTCTTGTATTTTTTGCTCCACTATATTTTTATAATCAGGATGAGAATTAATCCCTGTACCAATCGCAGTTCCGCCAAGATTGATAACTCGAATCCAATTTCTAGCATCCAAAACACGTTCGATATCTTTATTGATCATCAATTCAAAAGCCTTGAATTCTTGACCTAAAGTCATCGGAACGGCATCTTGAAGTTGGGTTCTGCCCATCTTTAAGACATCTTTAAATTCTTCAGCTTTTTTCGAAAAAGAATCTTTAAGAATTCGCATTGATTCAGTTAAGCCACTCAATCTCTCATATAAAGCGATTCTAAGAGCTGTCGGATAAGCGTCATTAGTGGATTGAGAAAGATTGACGTGATCATTAGGATGACAATAATGGTATTCGCCTTTTTTATGCCCCATCATTTCAAGAGCAATATTTGCAATGACTTCATTTGCATTCATATTTGTGCTGGTTCCTGCTCCGCCTTGAATCATATCGACGACAAATTGATCGTGGTATTCTCCGGCTAATATCCTGTCACAAGCCTTACAAATAGCTTCTTTGATCCCTGCATCCAATAATCCAAGCTCATAATTAGCCAAAGCCGCAGCTTTTTTAACCTGAGCAAGCGCATTAATAAAAATAGGAAAATCAGAAAGCTTTTCATTAGTAATATGAAAATTTTCAACTGCTCGAAAAGTCTGTATCCCATAATAAACATCATTATCAATTTCTAATTCTCCAATAAAATCGTGTTCTTTTCTAGTAGACATCTAAACTCCTGATATATTTTTTAATAATTTAAACACACAGATAGATTATAATCAAAGAAATCCAATAAAAATTTTATTTTTCTTTCAAGCGTGTGATTTGAGCCCCTAAAGCTGACAATTTTTCCTCAAGCCTTTCATAGCCCCTATCAAGATGGTAAATTCTATGGATTTGGGTTTGCCCCAAAGCAACTAGAGCGGCCAAAACAAGTGCAGAAGAAGCACGCAAATCTGTGGCCATTACATCTGCCCCGATAAGCGTTTCACCTCCAGTAATTTTTGCCACATTTCCCCTTAGGGTAATATTTGCCCCCAACCTCTGAAGTTCGCTCACGTGCATAAAACGATTTTCAAACAATCGCTCTTCAATTGAACTACTTCCATCACACTGGGTTGCCAAAGCCATAAACTGAGCTTGCAAATCGGTAGGAAAGCCCGGATATTCAGTGGTAATAATCTCAAATGCCTTCCTTTTGGAAGCAGGTGTTATTTTCAAAGTATTTTCTTTAGCTTCTATGCCAAAGCCAATTTCAGAAAGTTTGTTTGTAACCGCCTCAAGATGGAGTGGCAAAACATTTTTGAGAAGAATCGAAGAATTTGTGATTGCCCCTGCGCAAAGATATGTTCCTGCTTCGATTCGATCAGGAATCACAGAAATTTCTTCAAATTTTAGCAACTCTCTATCTGTACCGCGTACAAAAAGTTCATTACTCCCAATTCCTTGAATTTCAACCCCTGCTTTTTTAAGAATTTCGCAAAGCTGGATAACTTCAGGCTCCTTAGCAGCATTAATAATTTTGGTCTCTCCTTTTGCTAAAGCTGCTGC
Source organism: Helicobacter sp. 12S02232-10 (assembly GCF_002272895.1). NCBI lineage: Bacteria > Pseudomonadati > Campylobacterota > Epsilonproteobacteria > Campylobacterales > Helicobacteraceae > Helicobacter > Helicobacter sp. 12S02232-10. The sequence continues at coordinate 130,035 of NZ_MLAQ01000005.1, read as the reverse complement.
CATCAAGACATTTTCAGTACCTGTCACTGTGATTTTGTCAAATATAATATCGCTTCCCTTCAAGCCATTTGGAGCTTTAGCAACGATATAGCCACCTTCTATGGATATATCTGCTCCCATTTTCTCCATTGCTTTGATATGCAAATCCACAGGTCTAGCTCCAATGGCACAACCACCAGGCAAGCTCACTTCGCATTTTCCAAATCTAGCCAACAAAGGTCCTAAAACCAAAATCGAAGCCCTCATCTTACGAACAATATCATAAATGGCTTTGGTATGGATAATCCTATCAGAACGAATCAAGATTTCATTAGGAGAAACCCATTCAATCTCAGATCCCAAATGCTCCAAAAGCTTAGCCAAAGTTTTCACATCAGCAACATTGGGTAAATTACGGATTCTCAAAAGATTCTCGCACAATAAAGCACTTGCCAAAATAGGTAAGGCTGAATTTTTAGCTCCCGATATTTCAACTTCACCCCCCAAAGCTCTACCACCTTTGATCTGCAAATAATCCATCATTTCACCTTTTTTCTATTTTTTAATGCCAACCCTACTGTATTAGCAATTTCTTGTCCAATCTCTTCATTCGCCTCTTCAAGATCTTGCCCAAATTTTGCTACGTAATCGATTTCAAAATGCTCTGAAGATGCAATCTTTCCCACAATATCTAGCCAATGTTTTAAATCCGCTTTATCCGAAGGGGGGATTTTAAAATTCTTTAAAAATTTTTCCAAAATCCCTTCAAGATCTCCTTTATTTTTAATCCCAGCAAGCAAATTCTCAATGTCTTTAAGAGTGATGGGTTTTGGCGGGGAAGGCGACTTTTGAAGCATTACCCATACAAACCCCATTGCTATAATAGGCAAAGCAAATAAAACAGCTACGACCCAGAAAAATATAAAAAACCAAATATCATACATTTTAAACTCTACTGATGAAACGCTTCATAAAAATCATTTGTAGCCTTGACAAACCCATCAATATTCCCACAATCATAACGTTTGCCTTCAAACTTATAGGCAAGAACTCTCCCAGCCTTAGCCTGTTCCAACAATGCATCAGTAATTTGAATCTCCCCTTTCTTTCCGGGTTTGGTAACCCTTAAGATATTGAAAATATCTGGTGTCAGGATATATCTGCCAATCACTGCCAAATTACTTGGGGTTTCTTCCTTGTTAGGTTTTTCAATCATATTTGAAATTCGATAGACCCCCTTTTCAATTTCTTCTCCTTCAATGATCCCATATTTATCCACATCTGAGATATGCACCTCTTCAATTGCCACAATAGAACAATGATATTTTTTATACAAATTTACCATTTGAGAAAGAATGCCTCTACCATTGGGATTCGAACATAAATCATCTGCAAGAATTACTGCAAATGCTTCCTGCCCTATTAATGTTTCGCCCGTAAGAATGGCGTGACCAAGCCCTTTCATCTCATTTTGACGGGTATAGGAAAAAGTACAAGTCTGAATGAGTGCGCGAATCTCATTCAAATAAGACTCTTTATCTGTCCCTCTAATTTGGTGTTCAAGCTCATAACTAATATCAAAATGATCTTCAATACTCCTTTTTCCCCTACCTGTTACAATGGCCATCGTGCGACAACCAGCTTCAAGTGCTTCTTCAACTCCATATTGAATCAGAGGTTTATTTACAATGGGTAACATCTCTTTTGGCATTGCCTTTGTTGCCGGCAAAAATCTTGTTCCATAGCCTGCTGCAGGAAAAAGACATTTATTAATCATTTTTTCTCCTTCGTATAAATAATGGTCTGTTTCAAAAATTTTTCCAAGTCGATCTGATGACCGAAAAGCTCTTGATAAACCACATAATTAGCCATTACTTTCATCCCATAAAATCTAGATTCTTCATAGGGCAAAAGCTCCATACTCAACCACGGCTCATATTTTCTCCCCTTTAAAAATAACTCATTTTTAGCCAACAACCTCCTTAAAAATCCCGGACCGCCGTTATAAGCATAAGAAACAAATAAAGGGTGTTTAAATTCTTCTTTAAGATGATTGAGATAATAATTACCAAACTCCAAAGCAGTTTGAGGATCAAACATATCTGACAATTCAATATGCTTAATGCGCATTTCTTTGGCAAAAGGAAGGACATTAAAAGGCATAATCTGCATAATTCCTAAAGCATAAGAACGCGATATGAGCGCAGGAAGCAAATGACTTTCTTGTCTAGCAATCGCATACACCATTGATTTTTCATCATCATCTCTCCAAGAAAGCAATTTCTCATAAGGCGTAATAAAGTAATTGATTTTATATTTTGTCGCTCGATTGAGGAAAAACACCAAATGTGGGAGCGTCTTCTCATACCTAAAGTAATTCAAAACTTCCGCATACTCTTTTTCATCATTTATAGCAAAAATATTATCCCTTAAAACTTGCCATTCAAATGGATCTTTAACATTAAAATCAGGATTTTTAGAACTAATATCTTCAAAACTCGAGACAATCTGATACTTAGGTACAGAACCGATTTTCTGATTGGCATAAATCGAAAAAATATCCACAAATTGACTTTGGCTTAACTCTTCCAAGAAAATTTTGTTTTTGGTAATGAGGTATCTCCAAAACAAAGCTCGATCCCTCATAAACGGATCAATGGCCGCTTTTTGAGAACGTTCAAAATATAAAAGTGCTTTTTTATCTCGCTTCTGCAAAAGCTCATTGATCCCCAAGAGAAAAAATGTATTGGTATCAGATTTTGTAATATTGGCTCTTGCCAAAGATTTTTTAAATACCCCAAAACGCGGATCAAGAATAATATTATGAAGCATTTTATTAAAAACAACATTATTTTGATTGGCCAAAACTTCAATTTTTTTAGGCGAAATAGGATGGGCAAACAATTCAAGTTTTTGAGAATAAGAGATTCCATTAAAAATCATTCCAAAATTTTTTGCAGAGGTTGCAAGCATAGCATTTAAGATATCTTTACTGCGTAGTATTTTTATTTGCTCATAAAGTGCGGGATTGATAGATTTTATTTTTGACATCACCAATGTGGCATCTTTATCTGAAAATTTAAGTACATCTGAAAGCTTCAAACCAAATGCGATACATTCTCCATCTTGATCTTTGAGTTTTTCAAATTCCAGACTTTTGCACAAAATATCTTTTGGCATCTGTGTTGGAACCCCTTTTTTTTCCATTGCTTGCTGAATTCTTGGAATTTTGTTTGCCACAAGATCATAGGCGCGCTTTGCTTCTTCAATCGTAGTTTTATCATTAGATATGAACTGCCAGATATAAAAATCCCTCACAACCCCCTGAGGTTTGCTTTCTAAAAATTTCAACGTAATATCTTTGCCCAAAAGCAACGAACCGAATAAAAAAATTAAAATAACTATTTTTTTCATTACAATTTTTCAGAATAAACCAACAAAATTTTCACTACAGTCAAATCTAAAAACTGCAGGATAATAATAACAACCAACGGAGAAAAATCAATCCCACCATAGATTAAAGGGACCTTACCTTTAAGCTTACGATAAAGGGGGTCTGTAAGCTTAAAAAGAACCTGCACGATTGGATTATAAGGATCAGGACGTACCCAACTTACCAAAGCTGCTATAATCACTACCCAAGTATATAAGGTAATCAGAGTATGCAAAATAGTCGCAATTGCACTCAAAATACTGCCCAAAATCATTTTTCTCCTTTTATGCGCAAAATATCTTTAAAATAAAATCTCAAATATGGATAAAGCTCATTCAAATCAACTCCGTGAGATTCACCTGTGAGCAATATACGAAGTGGCTTGAAAAATTTTTTACCCTTAAGGGCGCTTCTTTTCATCGCTTCATTTTTAAAAGATTCGTATTCAATAAAGCTCTCTCCTTGCATACTCATTCCCCAAAGCACTTCAAAAAGCTTTAAACATTCTTCTTTAAAACTCTCTCCTTCATATGTAACATCAATATCTTTAGGAGAAAAAATCAAACCTAATTTTTCCCTGATTTCATTCAGAGTACTTGCTTCTTCCAAATAAAGTTTTCCCAATGCACCGATAGTAATATCTTGAGTTTGGAGTAATAATGAAAATTCACTCTCATTAAGCCTTTTAAGATGTTCTCGATTCACATATCTTAAGCGCTTCAGATCAAATTTTACGGGAGATTTAGCAATATTGGCAATATCAAACCATTCCAAAGCGTCTTTTAATGTAAAAATTTCCACAGGAGTATGATTGCCCATACCAATCAAATAATTTATGATTGCTTGGGGCAAAAATCCTTGCCCCAAAAGCCAACTCACACTTGAGGCACTATCGCGCTTACTCATTTTTTTGCCACTTTCTCCAAGAATAATAGGTAGATGTGCATAGCCAAGCTGCTTTTGATAGTCTAAAGATTTTTGAATCAAAATCTGCTTGGGTGTATTACTCACGTGATCTTCGCCACGCACGATGAAACTAATATCATAAATCATATCATCGCAGGCACAAGCAAAATTATATGTAGGAATCCCATCTTCACGCAAGATGACAAAGCTATCAAGTTCATTGGGATAAAATTCCAACCTACCTTTAATCTCATCATAAAAAGAGATGGGCTCAAAAGAACCTCGAAGCCTTACAACCGGTTTGGGATTATCTTTTTTTTGAATTTCAGCCCAAGCATCATCGTATCTAAAAGGAATGCGTAAATCAAGAGCTTCTTGTTTTTTTTTCTCTAAAAACTCTTTGGTGCAATAGCAATAAAATGCTTTATCGTGCTTTATCAGATAGTCTGCAAAATTTCTATGGCGTTCAAAATTATGACTCTGATAAACAAGTTCATCCCACAAAAGCCCAAACAAATTCAAGATTGAAAGTATTTCTGTATCTTTTCCCTCAATGTTTCTAGAAAAATCCGTATCTTCAATACGAATTAGGAATTTTTCTCCTTTCTGCTTGGCAATAATATAATTAAAAATTGCGGCACGAAGATTGCCAATATGCATATCTCCGGTCGGAGAAGGAGCAAAACGAAGCATAGACTAACCCTTTTTTGGCTATTTTCGTGCTATTTTACCAAAATAGTGCCAATTCAAAACATTTTTAAAAAATCTTTAGCGTTAAAGCTTTCATAAGAAGAAGGAGCAGAAACATCTGGTTCAAATACCCTTTGATCCGAAACTTGAACACTTACAAATTCAAGGGCTTTACTGATATCTGCCCTTTTATCTTCAAGATAAGCAATAACACCCTCATATCCCTCATTTGCAACCAAAGACATTGGATTTGAAACCTCAACCTCGATAGCTTTGGAATGAATTTCAACGCTCAATACCGCATCAAATAATTCCGTTCCCATAAATGAAGAGTTTTGTATGATTTCGCACATTTCTTTTGAAACAATGCCTTCTAGAGATTTAAGATCAGATGTTTTGATTTCGCCTTCCACAAGCATTCTTTGAGATAATGAAATCAATTTTGCAAGAGCAGCATCTAAAATTTGCACAGCACCTATAAATTCATTTGCACTCTTAACATCTTCACCAAATTTTCGTATTTTTTTGGATTTTCCCAAAGAATTCGGATCGATATCCTCGCCCTGAATTTTATCCATACCGACCAAGTGTTTTTTAAAAGTCGCAAGCATATCTTTATCAAACATATTTTGCCTTTCTAGACCTAGATTTAAGAAATTCAAAAGCACATTTTGTTCCACCACTTTTAGGTATAATATGAGCCAAAAACAATTTAAGGGAAGCTCTTTGAAAAGACTGTTATTATCTGTAAGTCTGTTTTTTATCGTAGGATTGGCTAAGCCTTTAGCTCCTATCAATTTTGATGTTATCAAGCTCCAAACAAATCCAAATTCGCCAACTCTTTTGCTTATGGGCGGGATTCAAGGAGATGAACCCGGAGGATTTAATGCCACAAATATTTTCTTGATGCACTATAAAATACTAGATGGAAACGTATGGGTTGTCCCTGTTTTGAATAAACATTCAATGCTTTTAAATCATCGAGGAATTTATGATGATATGAATCGTAAATTTGCAACCCTGTCCTCAAGCGATCCGGAATATCCCATTATCAAGCACATTAAAGAGCTTATCACTTCTGAAGAAGTAAATGCAATCCTCCATCTTCACGATGGCAGTGGATTTTATCGTCCAGTATATGAAAACGCTTTGCTAGGACCAAATCGATGGGGAAACTGCTCAATCATTGATCAAGAAAAACTTAATGGAATTAAATATGGCGATCTTGAAGAAATAGTAGCTCAAATGATTGGTCATATCAATCAAAAACTGCTCAAACCTATCCATAAATACCACATTCGAGATACCCATACTGCAAAAGGCGATAAGGAAATGGAAAAAGCCCTGACTTATTTTGCAATCAAAAACAACAAACCCGCATTCGCAAACGAAGCTAGCAAAGAGCTCCCGCTTGAACAAAGGGTTTATTATCACTTGCTTGCAATTGAAGGACTACTGGAACAATTGGGTATTTCATATGAAAAAGATTTTAATCTGAACCCAAAAAATCTTTATTATTTAATCAATGACAAAACATTAGATGTAACCGTTGATGAAAATATCATTCTGCCCCTATATGGTTTGAGACCTACTTTAAATTACTTTCCCCTACCTAAGGGTATTCAAACATCTGAAATACCTCTTGTTTCCAAAGCCAAAATTATCGGATTGCTCCCAAAAAATAATCAAATATGGCTCAAATATGGCAATAAACTGATGACTAAAATTAATCCTGATTATATGGAGTTTGACAACTCACTTAAAGAAATAACACTCAAGGTTGATGGGAAAGAAAAAAACTTTGCCGTTCCAAGCATTATAGAAGTCAAGGAAAATTTTGAAATATTACCCTTAGAGGGATATCGGGTCAATGTTATCGGGTATGTCATTCCCGGCGATAAATCACTTAAGCCCAATGAAAGCGGGATTATAATCCACAAAAAAGAGTGCATTCCAAAATTCTCCATTGATAAAGCCGGAAAAATTTTTAGAGCTGAAATATACAAAGGCGATAAATTCAGCGGTATGGTATTGATAAAATTTCTATAGTGTGTAAAGCTTATTTTTGGATTTAATCTTAAAATATATTTGTTTTACATTATTATGATAAAGTCAATTGTCCAACTTTAAAAAAGGGAAGAAGGACCACAGGATAGCAATTTTTGCGAATCGAATCCTTTTTAGCCCAACTCTTAAGAGTTGCAGTTTTATCATTTAACAGACAAATAAACCTGCTTCGTTGTACAAGATAAATTTATTATAAATTAATAACTGATTTTATCATCATTTCTCATAGAATTTAAAACAATTTTCTCTCCAAAAACTCATCAAAAGCATCAATAAATTTTGCATTCTGCTTGATCTCTTTACTTAAAAAGAATGGCAGAGAATAAAGAATGAGATTTTTATCAACCTCTACTTGCATTTGTGCATTTTTAATCGTTTCTAAAAATTCTTCTTTCCAAGCATCTTGTATTTTTAAATGTTCTCCCTTTGCTTCGAAAAAACATTCAACACTCAAAAACTTATCGTTCTCGCCCTTCTTTTTTCCAAAGAAAATAAAATCAGGTTCAAATCCATATCCATAAGTATTTAGTTCATCTTTGCGATTATCAAATAGCTTAAACTCTTCAAAACCATCATTTCTCACGATAAACCATTGGGAAAAAATTGTATTTATAACATCTTTATTTCCCTCAATAAAATATAAAAATTCTTTTTCTAAATCACTATCAAGGCTCAAATCATTATAATAAAGCCAATCATAATTCACATAAGCAATCTTATCTTCTGATCTAAAAAGCACGCGATTACCTAGATTTAATTTATGAGTTTCAAATGGCGTCACTTCATATTCTTGCTTAATGCTTTGTTTGATAGCTTTAAAATTCTCTAAGACAAATTTTGCAATTTCTAGATTATTTTCTTGGTTGAATTCTTGCTTTTTTGAGAAGCAAACATCAATATTTTTCAAATATTTTTCAATAAATTCATTTTTGCTCTCAAAATCAAAATTTCCATTAAGCTCTTCAAAGCTTAGTTCTAGAATATTCATTGCTTTAAGAAAAAATCTTGAAGGAATATGCGTTCCTAGTTTTGCAAGTTTTTGAAAATCATATTCTTCTTTGATCTTCTCAAATCGTTCTTCACTCTCCTTGATATCCTTTGAGAAAAACGGAATTTTTAAACTCCTTATTTTTTGTTCCATTTCCTCTCGTGTAATCTCAAAGTTTTTTAAATCTTGCTTTTTAATTCTTCTATTTTTTTCTTACTTAATTTAAAAATAATAAAATACCATTGATATTTATAGTGATTTGTAAAATTTTTGAAACGGCATTAAATGAAGCTGTGGCGGAGAGAGAGGGATTCGAACCCTCGAAGGCTTGCACCTTACACGCGTTCCAGGCGTGCTCCTTCAACCGCTCGGACATCTCCCCATATTGTTTAAAGATTGCGATTGTAACGTATTTATTCTAAAACCTCTCTAAAAATAACCCCATCAATTCCCATTTTTGCCAACTGCTCAATTTCTTCCTCATCTTCAATCACATACAAGATTTTAGAATCCATCAAATAAGTTTCGGCAATTTTTTGATAAACTTCGGGCGATTTTTCAAGAATAATATAAAGAGGCTTCAAAGAAGCATAAATAACAAAATCCGTGATATTATCGACCCTAAGAGCATATTTTATATTATTTTCAATGCAATGATGAGACAAAACATAGCCTTTATCTTCATTAGCCTCAAACCATACAATTGAAGAATTATCCGTCAAAGCGATTCCATCAAACCCAACTATCTTTTTAAATTTTGGATAAGCAATTCCGCGATGCCCAATGATGATCATTTTTTCTCCTTTTGATTCAGGCATTTTCTTGAACAAAAATATTTTCCGTTGCTCAAAATCGCTTCCTTAGAAGAAACATAAGTCCCACATTCACAACACTCCACCATCAACTCATCATCTTGGGAATTTTTGGATTTTCGACTTGTTTTTCTAAAGAAAAAATACCATATCACCACACCAATTAGAATTAACGGAATTAAAAATCTCATCACACATCCTTCCTATAAAAATAAACCCTATTTCCCCTAAAAATACATTCTTTTTCTTGATATGAAATTTCCTTACTTAAACAGCTGCCTTTATAAAACAAATAACATCCGTTTTTTTTTAAAAATTTTCTACCTCTCTCAATCAAATCCTTACTATTCATCACCGCCCTGGAAGTGATTAAATCCACATTGACAATATCTGAAGAGTTTAAATCTTCAATCAAACACTTTTTTATCTCAATATCAAGCCCTAATTGAAGGCTAGCATAACGTAAAAAAGCTGCTCGTTTTGCTCGAGGCTCCACTAAAATAAATCGAAGTGCGGGCTTACATATCGCCAAAGGAAGTGCTGGGAATCCTGCTCCGCTACCAATATCAAGGCAAGAATCAAAATCATCTATAAAATGCAACGGATAAATCGAGTCAAAAATATTTTCATAAACTTCCTCTAAACACTTTGCACCACTTAGACTATGAATTTTATTCCATTCCAATAAAAGATAGGCATAATTTTTAAAACGTTCCTTTGCCTCTTCTTCTAAAGAAAAATCTAAAAATTCCTCCATCATAGAATCAACATCCCATCTCCATAAGAATAAAACCGATAAGATTTTTTAATCGCAATTTCATAAAGCTCACGACACTTCTTTAGACCTGTCATTGAAGCTACAAGCATAATTAAGCTTGACTTTGGCAAATGAAAATTTGTCAAAAGATGATTTGCATACAAGACCGGATTACCTGGATGTAAAAAAATATCGCACTCAGTATGTAAATCATTTTTTCTATCCACATTTTTTAAACGCTTATAATATTCAATACTTCTCAAAGCAGTCGTTCCTACACATAAAATCTCATTAGCTTGATCTATTTTTTCCATCGCTTGGACGGGGATCAAAAGACTTTCGGTATGAATCTTATGTTCCCTAATATCTGCAGCCTCAACCCCTGCAAAAGTTCCCGCACCAATATGAAGTGTCAAAAAACAATACGAAAAATCCTTTTTTAAACGCTCCATACTCGAAAGTGAAAAATGTAAAGACGCTGTCGGGGCAGCAATTGATCCGTAATTTTTAGCAAATACACTCTGATATTCGACCAAATCAAGCTCTTCATCGGTTCGCTTGATATAAGGCGGGATCGGCACGTGCCCAAATTTTTCAAGCATATCTAAAGTTTGACCCAAATCCAATCTTTTCCCCTCTCTAAAAAATGCGACACCACGATAACCTTCATCAAACATTTCCTCAACAATGCATTCATACCCTTCTTCCAAAATGATTTTAGACCCCTCTTTGATCCTGCCTTTAATTTGAACTAAAAATCTATTTTCAAAACTTTGGCAATGGAACAAAATCTCTATGCCGCCCCCGCTTTCTTTATGCCCATAAATCCTAGCCTTGATGACTTTGGTATCATTAAGGACAATCAAAGCCTCTTTGGGGATAAAATCAAAAATATGGTAAAAATCACTATGAGTAACTTTATCTCTTTTTCTGTCATAGACCAAGAGTTTTGCGCTTTCTTTAGGAGATGCAGGATAGGTTGCAATCAACTCTTTAGGCAAAGCATAATCATAGCTTTGGAGCACAAAATCATTTTCCATATCCCCTACTCTTGCACTTCTTCTTTTTGAGATTTGGGAGCAGGATTGACAATTTTGGCGATTAAAATAGAGAGGACATAAAGCCCGATTAAAGGGAGTGCCATAAATACTTGAGAAATAACATCAGGAGGCGTGATAACAGCTGCCAAAATGAAAATAATCACAATTGCATATTTAAAATAACTTTTTAAAGTAGCATCTGTGATCAAGCCTATTTTTGCTAAAAAATAGGCTAATACAGGTAACTCAAAAGCAACTCCAAAACCAATCACTAATCGGGTAAAAAAAGTAACATAGCTTGAAGCTGAAATATTGGCCTCAAACATTTCATTCCCAAACATCAAAATATATTTAATCGTGAAAGGAAATACAACATAATAAGAAAATGCAGCGCCTGCTACAAACATAAATGTCCCAAAAAATACAAAAGGCAAAACAATCTTTTTCTCATTTTTATACAAACCTGGAGCGACAAAAAGCCACAATTGCCAAAAGATAATAGGAATAGAGATGGCAAGAGCGGCAAAAAAACTCACTTTCATTGCTACAATAACACCTTCTGCGGGCGAAATCTGTACAAGCATACCTTTGATCTGTTGATTATCAAAAGCTACTTTCAAAGGAGCTTTGATCCACTCAAAAATATGAGTCCAAAAACTGAAGCATATCAAAAAAGCTACTAAGAGCGTTGCTACCGAAATCATCAGTCTTTTGCGAAGGTCTTGAATATGGGGTTTCAAATCTTCAAACATAACCTAGCTCTCCTTTGGAGTTTTCAGTGATCTTTTAAATCCTGCGCTTTTTGCACTTTTTGGAGTTACACTACGAGTTTTAGTGACTTCAGATTTTTCAATCTTTGTAGAGCGACTTTTAACAGGTGCTTTTTTTTCCAAATGTTCTTCGGTATTCTTTGGCTTTCTGCCACGCTTCTTGGGTGTTTTTTCTTGAGTGGAGACATCTTGGAGAACAAGTTCAGATTTAGAATCTTTAGGCAAAATAGCCGTTTGCTCTTGGTTTTTATGCTCCTTGAATACTTCATCAATCTCTTTGAGCTGGATATCTTTGGTTATTCCATCAACGCTTGATTCAAAATGACTTTTATACTCAAGGGCTTCTTTTTTAATTTCACTGATTTGGAGTTCCTTATCAAAAGTTTCTTTTGCGTCATTAAGTGTTTTTTTTACCGCTTTAAAAAACTTCACAACATCCACCATCGCTTGAGGAAGTTTTTCAGGTCCCAAAAAAATAACTGCGACAATCAAAATAACCAAAATTTCAAAAATACCCATACCAAACATTTATACACCCTACATTAAGGCAATATTTCAATACGACCTTTGAGATATTGTATAATAAAAACCCTAAACCTTTACTTTGAAATCAAAAGTTTAATAAAATCGCAGCTTTGACATTTTAATACAACACGACATTGGAATACAACATAACAAAACAAAGAGAAAAATAAAATCCTTGATCTGAGACCTGATTCAAGCATATTCCAAAAGCTATCAAATTGAAATCTGCAAATAAAATTTACTTCAGGAATTAAAGTCCATTTGGAGATATTTGATGCGTTAAAAATTGCCATTTCATATGCATTTTTAGGTATAATTTCAATAAGTTTCAAACACAGCAAAGGTACGGAATTTATGATAGACATAAAAATTTTACTCAATGACTTTGATTTTGTAAGCAAAAAACTTCAAAGCAGAAAAATAGATCTTTCCCTTCTTGAGGATTTAAAAAATATCGCCTTTGCTTACAAAACAAAAAAACAAGAACTTGAGCGACTCCAAGCCCACCAAAACAAAACTTCCAAGCTTTTTGCAGAATATAAAAAAGAAGGCAAAGACATCCAAGTCCTTAAAAACGATCTAGAAATCAATAAGCAAAATATCTCAAATCTTGAAAAAGAGGTCGATGTACTTGAAGAAAAATTAAATCATCTGCTTTTAAACATTCCAAATTTACCTGATTCTCAAACACCTGTAGGGAATGATGAAAATGCCAACGTTGAAATCAAAAAAATACTTCTGCCAAAAAAATTTGACTTCATTCCAAAAGAACATTGGGAATTAGCACAAAAAAACGGATGGATTGATTTTGAAGCAGGTGTTAAACTTGCCAAAAGTCGTTTTTCTGTTCTTAGAGGAATGGGAGCTAGACTCAATCGAGCGTTGATTAATTTTATGCTTGACTACAACCAAAAGGCTGGATTTGAAATGGTCGTAACTCCTGTCATTGTAAATAAAGAAATGCTTTTTGGAACTGGCCAGCTTCCAAAATTTGAAGAAGATATGTTTAAAGTAAGTGGGGATTTTGAAGAATCAGATCAAAAACCCGGTGAAAAATCAAAAGGTCACGAACTTTATCTGATCTCAACTTCAGAAATTACCTTAACCAACCTCTACAATGACACCATCATTCCCCTTGAAGATCTCCCCATTATGCTTACTGCTCAAACCCCCTGTTTCCGAAAAGAAGCTGGAAGCGCAGGCAAAGATACACGCGGGATAATCCGCCAACATCAATTCGATAAAGTCGAACTTGTTGCAATCACTCACCCTCAAGAAAGTCAAAAAATGCAGCAAAAAATGATTGAAACTGCAAGCAATATTCTTTGTGAGTTGGGATTACCTCACAGGCTTATGCAGCTATGTAGTGGCGATCTAGGCTTTAGTGCAAGCAACACAGTCGATATAGAAGTATGGTTGCCAGGGCAAAATTGTTACCGAGAAATTAGTTCCATCTCAAATACTTTAGACTTTCAAGCCCGAAGGGCCAAAATCCGCTTCAAAGAAGACAAAAAAAATTCTTTGGCTCATACACTCAACGGCTCCTCTTTAGCAGTTGGCAGAACACTTGTAGCCATTATGGAGAATTATCAAACCAAAGATGGGAATATAGAAATCCCGCAGGCATTACAGAAATATCTTTAACTGAGATCTTATGGCAAAGAAACAAATATCCGATCCCATTACTCAAGGTATCAATTCGATAACAGATGCAGATATTCCAAAATCTGCTTCTCCTTCAAAATTAATAGACAAGCTCAAATTAAAACTGCAAAACTTCTTCAATAATGAAAAAATACAATCTTTAAAAGATTTTATCTCTGTCAAATATGCCAAAATCAAACAAAACAAAAAAATATTCTTCTCTACAATCAGTATCGTAGCCGTATTGATTGTAGCAACAATCATTTTAATTATTGTTTCAATTCTTCCAAGCCATCCAAGCACTCAAAACATCCCAGCAAAAAATAAGAATTCAAAAATAGAAACGCCCCTCCCTCAAATTCCAAAACTTGAGACCAAAATACCTGAAATTAGCGACAAAAGCCTTGACAATCTGATTAAAAAAGCTAACATTCTCTATAATAACGGAGAAAAAACAGAAGCGTTAAATATCTTTAGCAACATCGCTTCCTTTTCCCAATCCATTGCCAACCACAACCTTGGAGTTATCAAGCTCAAAGAAAAAAACTACGCTGATTCCATCGCTTCATTTGACAATTCTATTTCATCAGGAGAAAATATCAGCGTCAGCGCAATCGATGCGATGGTAAGCGCCTATTACCTAAAACGCATCGATCTGTATAATTATTATTTAAAACTCGTCAATTCCCATATATCAGATTCTGATCACGAACCATTTTATTCTTATCTATACGGACTGGCTCAATACTACAATGGCTACTATTTTGAGGCTTTATCCCCACTGTTAAATCCCAATTCTGAAAGCTTCAAAGAGCAAAATCATCGCCTTGCTTCCAAAATATTCCTAGTATTTAACGACGACTACAACGCTTTAGCGCATCTGCAAGAAATTGCTGCTCCAAAAGATTATAAATCTTTAGGTCTTTTATATGCTAGAGTTGGGGAATATGGCAAAGCAAAGAGTTACTTATATAAATATTTAAATGCCAATTCAGATGACCTTGAAGCTTTATTGGCAATCCAAATCATTGATTTGAAACTAGGAAACTTTGCTGCAGCTGCAAGTGCGCTTGAATCAATAGCAAGCAACAAAGATGTGGCCAAAAAAGCTATGGAAACCTATCCAATCAAAGTTATCTTGAATCCTTCCTTATTTGATGTCAATCTTGCCCAAGAGGAGTTTTGGCATCGCAGTTTTGAAATTCAAGAAAAAATCCCCTATAAAATTATCTTTTATTACGCTCCTTTCCGCGTTTTTGATGTCCAAGAGGCTTTAAAAATGATCAGGGAAGGGGGAGTGTTTTCAGATATCAGAAATATTGAAGAAGCAAAAAATACGCTAGTTCGAGGAGGAACGATCTCAACTATCAACAAAAATATAGCCAAAGCTCTCATTGAACTCAATAAAAACAATATTCGAGACGCATTAAAATATCTTAAAATTTCAGCTAAATCAAATCCCAATCACGCTGTGCTTCATTATAATATAGGTTTAATTTATGCACAGATGGAAGACTTTCAAAATGCTTACAATCACTTTCTAAGAGCCTATCACCTCAACAGCTACGATATCACTTCAGGTCTGTTTGCAATTATAGCTGGCGATTTTATTTATCAAGATACAACCCGAATTATGCACCAAATATCTCAAGATTTTGAAAGCATTCCTTTCAAATCCCAAACTCAAAAAAAATTCCTTTCCTCATTCATAGGCTATCTAAACAATAATATTGATGATGATATGGATTGGATAGAGCAGGCTCAAAAAAAATTTCCGATTTATTACGCCCTAAAAGCAGCTTATGGCATTAGAAATAAAAATAAAACAGCTCTTCTTGAGACATTTTCAAAACTCAAATCCATCTATCCTAAAGACGTCGTTTCAAATGTTTTATATGAACTAGCCCATAGTTATGACACCAATCTCAAGCAAGTTGCCCTCAAACTCCATAATTTATTCCTCTCTGATAAGCTTGATTTAAGTAGTGTCTATTACGGTCCAGCTTTCACAAGAGAACTTTATGTTTATATCGGATTTATCACAGGATCCCTTGAAAATCAAGAAAGAGATTTAGAGCAAAAATTAATTTCTCAAACCGATACTCCAAATGGCATTCTTCAAACAATGGCCTTAATCAATATTTACCAGCATAAATTTGAAAAAGCCTATACTCTTTATAATACTTTAATTGAGAATCTTAAAGAAAATGACGCTCAAACAAAATTTTTTGCTGCTGTAAGTGCCATTGGAGCAAATCATCCTGAAAATGCTGTATTATTACTCCAACTTGCCAAGATGGACTCTCCAACTAATTATGAAAGCCGTTATGCACTAGGTCTTCTTTACCAAGAAATAGGGAATTTTAAAGCTGCTGCCGCTCATTATAATTACATTTCTGTGGCAAACTTCAAATCAGAATTTTTTGATTTCGATATTGATACGAAAAACTCAAAGGCAGCTCAAAACAATGAATAAGCAGGCTTTAGATCACCTCAATCCCTCTCAACTCCAAGCAGTTGAGCATATTGATGGTCCTATGCTTATTCTTGCAGGAGCAGGAAGCGGGAAAACCAAAACGCTTACAACTCGCTTGGCTTATTTGATTGATGAAGTCGGCATTCCCTCAAATACGACCTTGACTTTAACCTTTACAAATAAAGCGGCTTCAGAGATGAGGGAGCGGGCATTAAAACTGATTGAAAACAACACAAATCATCCCCCTCTACTATGCACTTTTCATAAATTTGGGCTTTTATTTTTGAAATTCCATATCCATTATTTAGGGCGAGAACCAAATTTCATTTTAATTGATAGCGATGATAAAAAAAAGATTTTAAAAACTCTTGATACAAACCTCCCTATAGGATATATTGAATCCCAAATTTCTCGAATGAAAAATTCGCTCACCTCTCCTGAAGATGCCTTAATTGCAGCACAAGACAGACATCAAAAATTCATCGCTGAAACCTATAAAAAGTATGTTCATTACTTAGAAACAAAAAATATGGTAGATTTTGATGATCTTTTAAGCTTAAGCTATAAAATTTTAGATGATAATCCTGATTTGGCTAAAGAAACTAGCAATCGCTATCGATACATTATGGTTGATGAATATCAGGATACAAACTATTTACAATATTGCCTGCTTCAAAAACTTTGCTCTGCACATCAAAATCTTTGTGTTGTAGGAGACGACGATCAAAGTATCTATGGATGGAGAGGTGCTGATATTGCCAATATCTTAGAATTCAAAGATAATTTTGAAAATGTAAAAATTATCAAATTGGAACAAAATTATCGCTCAAGTACGCAAATTCTAAGCATAGCAAACTCTCTGATCGCACACAATGCCTCAAGGTTGGGCAAAGAACTCCAAAGCATCAAAGGAAATGGGAAAGAAATCACTCTTTTTCACTCTGCAGATGAAACCGAAGAAAGCAATAAAATTTCTAAAGAAATTAAAAAATTATTAGATCTTGGCACAAATCCTGATGAAATCGCAATACTCTTTAGACTCAATGCACTCTCAAGAAGCATCGAAGAAGGATTAAACCGAGCTAAAATCCCTTATAAACTCATTGGGGCTATGCGCTTTTATGAACGTGCTGAAATCAAAGATATTTTAGCCTACCTACGATTCATCATCAATCCAAACGATGATTTTTCACTTTCTAGAATCATTAACAAGCCCAAAAGAGGCATAGGAAAAATCACTCAGGAAAAAATTTTTCAAATCGCTCAAGACCACAATGCATCAGTTTATCAGGCTTTCAAATCTGACTATCTTGAAAAAACAATCAATGAAAAAACGCTCCAAACCCTCATAGATTTTTTTTCAACCATTCAAGATTTAAGAGAATATCTCTCTATCTCTGTGCTTAAATTTATTGATGAATTCATCTCTCAAATTAATTTGAGTGGCGAGATTGAAAATTCCAACGAATCTATTGATCGAGTTTCTAACATTGAAGAATTTTACGGAATGTTTCGCGACTACATCATTCAATCTCCGATGAATTCTCTGCAAGACTTTCTAAATGACCTATCCTTAAGTAGCGATGCCGATACTCAAGGTGAGGGTTATATTTCGTGTATGAGTGTTCATTCTGCTAAAGGACTTGAATTTAAATATGTCTTTATCGTAGGCTTTGAAGAAGGTTTTTTTCCTCTAATTCGAGAAGAAGGTGATATCGAGGAAGAAAGAAGGCTTGGCTATGTCGCTTTTACAAGGGCTAAAGACGAACTTTATATTTCCTTTGTAAAATCCAGATTCTACAAAGGAAAACGCACTGAACTTGAAAAATCTAGATTTCTTCAAGAAGCTGGTTTGATGGGAAAAAAACAAGAGATTTCAAATGAAACAGGGTTTCAAAAAGGGGATTTAATTTCACATAAAATCTTTGGTTCAGGAAGAGTCATAAGCATTGATGGAAGCGGTAAAAATGCCAAGCTTAAGATTAATTTTGGCGGGCTTCAAAGAGATATTCTTGCTTCTTTTGTTCAAAAAGAAAAGATAAATGATTAAAACACTTTTGTTATTTTCACTATTATTTTCCAGTCTATGGGCATCACAAAATATGATACAAATCAAAGACTATTTAAATAACGCCTATCAGAAGCAATATAAAAATTATGGTATCGAGATTACAAATATTTCTATAACCCTTCCTTCAAATATTTCTATAGACAATTATCAAATCCACTCCCTGAGTCTTGATTCAAAATACTTGAATAAAAAGAATGGTGCCCTAATTTTAAACGCTTCAATCAAAAATTCCTTGTTAAAAATTCCTGTTGAATATCAAATAGAGGCTTCCATCATTGTTTATCGAGCCGCATCTCCAATCAAAAAATTCCAAGATATCAATGACGCCAACACTCTAAAAGATAAAATTTCTTTAGACAAAATCACCCAAATCCCAATCACAAGTCTTCAAGTCAATCAGATAAGTGCAAAATCCTATATCCCTACAAACGCCATCATCACGCTTGATAAAATTCAAGCAAAAATCTTAATCCGTAAAAATGATGCTTTTATCGGTATCATCAAAGACAATCATATCAATTTGGAAACGACACTAATTGCCAAAGAAAATGGCTCAAAAGATCAAATCATTAATGCCATCAATCCCGAAACCAAAAAAATTATCCGCGTCAAGGTGATCAATGAGGGCAAAGGAGAAATATTATGAAAATGATTGTAGGCATCAGCGGAGCGAGCGGAGTCAGCTTGGCAATTCGATTTATCAGGTACATTCCAAAAGAGATTGAGCTTTTTGTAATCATCTCTGAAAGTGCTAAAGTCGTAGCCCAAAAAGAAATAGAAAATGAAATAGAAGCCGCTCTTGATTCCATCATCAAAGATGGTAGGAAAATGTTTTTATTCGATGAAGATGAAATCGGAGCCAACATCGCTTCAGGAAGCTTTGGCGTCAATGCTATGGCAATTATTCCCACAAGTATGGATATGTTGGCAAAAATTTCTTGTGGCATTGCTGATGAACTGATTTCAAGGTGTGCAAGCGTGATGATCAAAGAACATAAAAAACTTTTGATTGCTCCAAGAGAATTGCCACTTTCTGCCATTGCCCTAGAAAATATGCTCAAACTTTCACGCTTAAATATTATCATTGCACCGCCCATAATGGGCTATTATGCTAAAACAAAGGATTTGACTTCTATGGAAAATTTCATTATAGGGAAATGGTTGGACGCTTTAGAAATCCAAAACAATCTTTACCCAAGATGGGGAATGCACCAATGAAAAAAATCGCTATTTATCCAGGCACTTTTGATCCAGTTACCAACGGACATTTAGATATTATCAAACGAAGCGTGGAGCTTTTTGATAAAGTCATTATCGCTATTGCCAAATCAAGTTCCAAACATCCTATGTTTAGCCTCCAAGATCGTAAAAAAATGATGGAGCTTGCCACAAGCCATCTTACCAATATAGAATGCGTTTGTTTTCAAAATCTTTTGGCCAACTTTGCCAAAGATAACGGAGCCAAGCTTATCATTAGGGGTCTGCGCGTAGTGAGTGATTTTGAATACGAACTCCAAATGGGCTATGCTAACGCATCTTTAAATGAAGAATTGGACACCATTTATTTTATGCCTACTTTAAAAAATGCTTTTATTAGCTCTTCAATTGTTCGAAGTATTTTAGAACACAATGGCAAAGTATCCCATTTAATCCCAGAAGTAGCTTACCAACACATACTCAAATTAAAAGGGCAAAAATAATGTATGTTGCACTAGAAGGAATCGATACTTGTGGAAAATCCACACAAATCTCACTGCTTCAAAAAACTTACCCCGATGCTATCTTTACCAAAGAACCTGGAGGAAGTAAGATAGGGATACAAATTCGAGAGATGATTTTAAGAGAAAATAACGTTTTTCATCAAAAAAATTCACTTCATTCGCAAAATTATGGTCATTACAATGGAGATAATCAAATTGATCATAAAACAGAATTTTTATTATTTCTTGCTGATCGCGCCGAACATACCGCAAAAATCATCATTCCCAATCAAGATAAAATCATCTTTTCAGATAGAAGCATTGTATCGGGTATCGCTTATGCAAAACAAATCCCCCAAGCAAAAGAATTGAATCTATTTGCCACAAATTCAATCGTTCCTGATTTGATCATTATGCTAAAAATTAATCCTGACACCCTTGCTTTCCGACTCTCACAAAAATCTAACGACTTTATCGAATCTAGAGGCATTCCCTATCTCCTTGAAATTCAAAATAATATTGAAGCCACCGCAAAAGATTTGGGATGTGAGCTTGTAATCATACAAGCTGCTCAAAGCAAAGATTCCATTCACACTCAAATCAAAAAAATCATTGATTCAAAACAATGAAATGTGTCGTTTGTGGCAAAATTTCATTCAATCCGATTTGCTCAAGATGTTTTTTTGAAATAAAAATCACCCCAACAATGCGGGTTATTGAAGGGGTAAGCATTTACAGTTTTTATAATTATAGTGATGTCTCAATTCTCATCAAAAGCAAATATTATGTTTTTGGAAGCAGAATTTTAAAAATTCTTTCTGCAAAAGCGAGTGATTATTTCTTCAACTCTCATCTAAAATCCTCACTTTGGAAAGAAACTAATCTCTATGGAATAGGTATTGATGATTGTGTCAGGAGTTACTATTCCCATACTGCAGTGATTCTCAAAGAATTTTGCCGTTATGGATTTAAGCCTGATTATGGAAAACTTCAAGCAAAAAATAATCTCCAATACGCTGGAAAATCACTTCAATACCGCCGCCAAAATCCAAAAAATCTATTTTTTAAGGGGAGTCATTCCAAGAATTTTTTCATCATCGACGACATCATCACTACAGGAACAACGATGAGCGAAGCGATAAGAGAGGTAGAAAAATCAGGCTCAAGAGTATTTTTCTGTATTGCCTTATGCAATGCAGAAAACTAAAAAGAATAACCTATTTCAAATCCATAGACAATCGTATTATTTTCTGGCTCCACAAAATAGTCGGCAAGCATCCCACCCTTATATGCTGCTAAAACATTGGATTTACCTATCCCCCAATAATCAAATGTTCCTTGAATAAATAAAAAAGTTTTTTTGGTCACAAAAAACTCTGCGCCCAATGTGATCCTAGAACCACTGCCATTGGCTTGGATAAAATGCAAGTTATTGTCATAACCAATATCCCTAAATGCAGATGTATTGCTCCCTAGAAGCATTGCACGAAGTTCCCCATCAAGCTTAAACCTGATTTTCTTATTCAAACGTACTTTGATTCTTGCACCAATGGGCATATAAAAATAAGATTGTTTCCTTGAATAAGCGCTGGTGTCCCTGATTTGGTTATTCAAATACCGGTAACCCATCCCGAGATAGAGACTAAAATATTCATCTATTCCATCTCCAAAAATAGTCAGTCCTACCCGATAAGCAATACTTAAATAATAATCGTTTGATTTTGCAATCAAAGGTATTGTTGTTTTTTGACCCAAAAAATCAGTCATTTGAATGGCCCCATTATAAGTATTCTTACCGATATCTGTGGCATAATAAAATTCAAGATCTGATTTTATAAAAGAATTAAATTTAATTCCCCCTACAGCTCCAATGGTATACATAGGTCCAGAGATAGACATCACGCTAGGTTCTTTATAAGAATAATGCTGAAATCCTGTTTTTAAATAGCCATAGGGCTCAAATCCAAACAGGCTATTTGTAAAATCCTCAGCATTTAAAGCTAGACCAAAAAATAAAAATATGCGAATGAATCTGAACTTATTTTTCAATTTCTTTCTCTAAACCTTCCACTCTGTCATTCAAAATATGCATTTCCTTGCTCATTTGCGCAGTGGCTGTTATTTGATTGAGCAGAACATAAATATTAATCATTGTCAAAAGAACTGCAAACATACCGATAAAAATAACAATTCTAACAGCTTTCCTTGCTGCATTCAAAGCAAGATCTGCCTTTTCAAACTCAGTCATCATTTTCCTTGTAAAATTTTAAAATTATAAAATACATTCTTAAGCAAAATTGCAAGCCCCATTCCAATCACTGATACAACCACAATACAAGCACCCACACTCAAATCATAAATATAAGAAATAAAAAAACCACTCCACATAAAAATCAATGACAATACCCACGAAAACAACATCTGAAATTTTAAAGAAGATACAAACATTGTTGCAATATAAGCAGGTATGGATAAAATTGAAAGCACCAATATCAAGCCAGCTGCACTCATACTCATCACCACACCCAAAGAAACTAGAACAAAAATAACAATATTAAAAATCTGTACATTAATCTTTTTTAATTGACAAAATTCGCTATCATAAAAAATACTCAAAAGCTCTCGATAATAAAATATTACAAAAATAAGCAAGACAATATCAAATATAGCAATACTGAGGATATCATTTGGAGCAACAGCAATAATAGAACCAAAAAGATAACTCGTAAGATCACTCCCATAACCAGGAGTCAGATCAATCAAAATAATCCCGATTGCCATCCCAAGAGCCCAACTTGCAGCGATAAATGTATCGATCTTATCCTTATATTTAAGTGTTGCATAAACCATCAGTAATGCCATTAACACGCCTGCAAGTGAAGCACCTAAAGTCGCATTAAAACCAAAAAACAAGGCAACCCCTACCCCACCAAAAGCACTATGAGCAACTCCTCCGGTCAAAAATACTGTTTTATTTGAAACAACAATGGAACCGATAATTCCTGCACAAATGCTGATCAAAAAAGAGGCGATCAATGCATTTTGAATAAAGGAATAAGACAAAAGCTCCATCATTTGAATAACGCTTTATTTATAAATTTTCAAGCTCTTCAGGAGAAAGATCTTTATAAAATCTTTCCAAATCAAATTTGACACCCAAATAAGCTGCAATTTCTTGGGAGTCATTCAAGGCATTTTGAAGACAGCTTGTCGCTCCAGGAGAAGGAGTCATATTGAAAGTAATCCCCTTGCCCGTAGAAATTTTTTTCTCCCCAAGTTCAAGCTTTCTTTTTGCTCGATCTAAAACCTGTGGTCTCACTTCTCCAAAACCTTGGGCATATTCCAAATCTTCCAATTTTAATGATGGGATAATTTTTTGTGCATCTTTAAGGAATTTTCTTTTTCCAAAAAATGGCATTTCAAAAATCATATTTTTAAATACATAATCACGAATCTCTTTATCAGAGAATAAATCAAGTGCAATTTTAAAAACTTCTTTATTTAAATCCATTTTTAAAAGTTCCATACTAATGCCTCCAAGCCAATGCTTATTCCTCTCTAATTTTGGCATTGTAAGGGCTGTGGGTCCGATTCTTGTCTTACCCTTGATCGCTACATCAGGATCCCCATGAACGGCTGCAAATGGAAGTTTTGGATTTTGAACCGTATAAACTTTGCCTCTTAATAAATCAGGGACAAAATAAAAACTTCCTGCGACAGGCAAACAACCCAAATCCATCCCATATCCCATCGACTGAGCTAATGGGAGGGAATAAGAACCAGCATTAACCAATACAAATTTAGCATAAATTTCATCAGAATTTTCAGATATCAAGGCATAGCCATCTGCACGAGGCTCTATTTTTTTAACCCGAAAATTCAAAAATACTTCATTATTTGGATTGAGTTTTTTGGATTCTTCGACAAAATTCTCACTTAAAAGCCCAAAATTCATTGCACACCAATCTTTCTTAAATCCTGATCCGACTACATTCTCACTTCTGTCTGTACCATCTGCACGCAAAATGACCTTAGGTTCAAGCTCTTTGATTTTATTTTTGTCAAAAAACTCTAGATTAGGAAAAATTTCCTTAAAACTTTCGTGACGCTCTGTCATAAACCTACATTCGTTTTCCCCTACCCCGATCGCCATTTTTTGATTCTCAAAAATCACTTTATTTTGTAAATTTTTATTCAAAGCATAATGTCTAACCTTATAGGCAGAAAGCTTAACTTTTTTAGCCTTTTCAACTGTGTAATTCGTTTCAATCGAACCATCGTGAATTGTTTGGGAATTTGCTTTTGCGCTTGAACTTACTTTTGCAAGTCGATCGCATTTTTCAACAATGGCAATCTTTTTAATATCACTATATTCACTCATCGCATAAAAAGCTGCGCAACCAGACACGCCTCCCCCAATAATGACAACATCAAATTCATTTTCCATTTTTACTCCTCAAATTGCAAATTTATCAAGCAGATCAACCTCACATATATGCCCGTCTGTATCCAGATTTATTTTTGGAATTTTATGCACCACCACTTCTCTATTTACATAAAGAACTCTTGATGCATATCCCAAAAGTATAGATAGGTCATGGCTTATTACAATTATAGTATGATTGAGGTTAAACGTCTTTAATATTTTATAAATTTCTTTTTGCGCCTTAATATCAATACTTGAAGTTGGCTCATCCAAAATGATCAGTTTCGGATTGCCACAAAGCGCACGAGCTATCAAAACCCTTTGCCTTTGCCCACCTGAAAGATTAGAAATTCTTTTGTAGGCCAAATGGAGCACCCCTAATCTTTCAAGCATATCAAGTGCAGCAAAAGTTTCTTCTTTTCCCATTCTACACCCAAAAAGCTTCCGCTTTAAAAATCCCATTTTTACAACATCAATAGCCTGTATCGGAAAATCGCTGTTAATAGTAGTATCTTGTGGTACATAACCGATCAAGCTTTGGGGGTTAAAAATAGAACGATTGGGATAAAAAACGCCACCTTTATTGGGCTTATTTAAACCAAGCAAAATTTTAATTAAAGTCGTTTTACCCCCACCATTTGGACCAATCACTGCTAAAAAATCACTTTCATCTACAGAGAAATTTACATTTTTTAAAACATACTCTTTGCCATAACGATAGAATAAATCCTTACATTCAAGAAGTTTGCAACTCAATGATTTTTCCCTTGCGTAGCGATTGTACGACATATATATAAAATGTTGTTTTCCCAATCTTCTTTTAAAGGATCAAGCTCTAAAATTTTAAGTTTCAAATCATTGGCTAAAGAAGTGATGTGTTGTTTAGAAAATTGAGGCTGTATATAAATGACTTGAATATGTTTTTGAGTAATAAGTTTCCTCAATGCAACCATCTGTTTTGTCTTTGGGGATTTGCCTTCATTTTCAAGGGTAATCTCTTTCAAACCATATTCTCTTGCTAAATAACCAAAAGCAGGATGATAGACGACAAAAACTTTCTGAGCCCCGTTTTCAGAAAATATAGCCTCCACTTCAGAATCAAGATGATCAATCTCCTTTAAAAATTTCTCTAAATTTTTTTTATAAATCAAATTCCTTGAGGGATCAATCTCAGATAGAGCTTCATAAATTCTATGGGCTTGAATTTTGGAAAGCTTAACGGACATCCAAATATGTGGATCGTGCCCTTTATGGTGTTTTTGCGTGTGATCATCTTCTGAATGTTCCAAAAGATTCAATCCTTTGGACAAATCTAGAAATTTCATCGACGGATTCACGCCCATAAAACGATCTTTCCACACTCTCTCAAATTCCATTCCAACCCCTAAATAAATAGAAGCATCCTTGATTTGCCCAATCTGACTTGGAAGCGGTTCATAAGTTTCAGGGCTCCTGCCATCAGGAACCATAGCAATAGCATTCGCATAATCCCCAGCAATTTTTTTAACAAAATAAATTTGTGGGATCACGCTCACAATTACATTTATTTTACCCGCTCCCCAAGAAAATCCCAAAAAAATAAGGATAAAGATTAGAACTCTCACTATTGCCCTTCAGATAAATCGACGCTTAAAGCGTAATCATATAAATCAGACATTCCTAAAACCCTGTCAATCAGCATTTTAGATCTAGAAAAAATGCCATTTTTCTCTTTTCCAACCCAAAGGGTTGTGATCACAACCCCACCAAGTATATTTTGCTGTTTTGAAAACATCTTTGAAGTAGAAATACTCCAAGCACTATGGGCTACCATAGCTTTGCCTTTGTAGGTTCCGATATAAAGCATAATATGCCCCTTCAACCACAAAATTGTCGCAAATGGGGTAGCGTGTTTAATGATATATTGCTCTTTTTCTTTGGCGCTGTATTGGCTCAAATCAATCATATTATTTGCATATTTAACCTGCGATGCGGAATTTCTAGGTAATAATATCCCAAAATTTGCAAAGCTATCCCTTGTGAATGCTGAACAATCTCGATTTTCAAGTATCCCTCCCCAACCATATCTTTGCCCCATCATCGCATTGATGACTCCGGCCATAGAATCAGCATCTATCTTTTTGGGAAAAGCACTAAAATCCGAATCATTAATCTCTGGTGGAATCAATAGTGCATAACCATCGATATTTTTTTTATAAACATAAACTTTTTTAACGTTGCTTTTTTCGACTTTTGTCTTATCAGCAGGTTTGATCGCAAAAATCTCTCCAATACGTGCTTGGGTCAAAAATTCCCCTTTAGAATTATACAAAGGGATTTTATCTCTGTTAGGAACAACATAATTCTTTAATGACAATAAATAATCAATATCTTTTTGATGTATTTTGGCAATATCACTTGATTTTACCCAACCATACACAAAACTGCTTTGAATATGAACCCACTCTTTAGAAAGATCATAATGGGTAATCAAAACAGGCGTCCCTTGAAATATCAAAGAATTTTGCCACCGATCAAAAGGATATCCGCTTGGAGAGTTGTATCGAGGTTTTTCACTTGGAACAGCACGAACGCTAGTATCAGTTGTAATAATGGCTTTAATCGAAGCACTGGGATAATTCTGTATATCCATATCTTTATAAATCTCAGTTGTATATTCAAGAGGATTTTTTTTAAGATTTTCGCCATAACCAGGATTTTTAAGCAAAGAGGGTGCTACCCAAAACACTTCATCTTTATTCTGATCGACTTTCATACTTGTCCAAGGAGAAAACCAAACTTTCAAATAATTCTCTTTCAAATCCTGTAAAACCTTTGGAGATAAGCTGATATTCTCTCCTTGTTGGATATAAAAACTTGCATCTTGAGGTAATGACAAATCTGCCAAAGGAGCATCTTTGCTTGCGCACCCTATAATCAAAAATGTCAAAATTGCTAATAAAAAGATCTTCATATTGCACCAAAAATTTCTTGATAATTTTGCTCATTAAAACCTATAATAACTTTATTGCCATCAAATTGATCAATAATGGGACGCTTAAGTAATAACGGATTTTCATAACAATACTCTATCTTGCCATTCAAATCCAATTCCATATTTTTAAGTCCCAATCGCTTATAAGTAGTGCCTTTAGAATTCAAAACAATATCAATTCCTTTAATCTGAACCCATTTTTTTATATCATCCAAACTAGGTTTGAGAATTTTTAAATCTATAAATTCATAAGAAATATTTCTAGCATCAAGAAAATTTCGTGCTTTCTGAACGCTACCACAATTTTTAATTCCATATAATCTCATTCTGATTAACCTTTGTCAAAATTCTAGCATTTTTTATTCAACAGATACTTTAAAATATTGTTGTATTAAATGCTTTACTCCCTTTTCAATCATATTATAAACACATTCAAAACCCTCATTATTTTTATAGTGATAAGGATCAGGAACATCAGCATTTTCTAGTCCAAACTCACCCAGTTTGCGAATCTTTGAACGATCAAATCCCATTTCAAGCAAATCTCTGACATTGGCTTGATCCATTGCAACAATAATATCAAATACGCTGTCTTCATACACGCTCACTTTCCGACTCCTAAAACCAGAAATATCAATGTGGTGTTTTTTAGCAACCAAAATTGAACCCTCACAAGGAGTCTCACCATTATGCCATCCAGAAGTTCCTGCCGAATCTATGCTTGCTACCAAGCCAAACTTTGAAACATAATGCTTTGCTATCGCTTCTGCCAAAGGCGAGCGACATATATTTCCTAGACATACAAATAAAATATTCATTTCCTACATTTTCCCTAAAATTTTAATGCCAAAATTCCATAAAATGGAGCTATTTTCAAGTATAATACAAAAATTTATATTAAATTTCAAAGGATACCAACGGTGGAAGATACGCCTCAAATTGCTCAAATGCAAACTTATTTGTTTCCATTTTTGGCTTCGGCAATATTTTTACTCCTTCATTTGATTGTTTATCGGGGTTTATTCTATCAATTAAGCAACTTAAAAATAATTCGAAATTTTTTAAAACTTTTCACATTTTTAAACTTCTGTGGCACTGTGGCTTATATGTTTTTAAGACAATTCCCACTTGTTCCACAATGGCTCTACCTGCTTATCTCAATCTCAATCGGTGTTGTATTTTCATTATTTGTCTCTACGATTATTTACCAATTTCTAAATATTTTTATACACTTCATTACAAGCAAAAATAAACGAACGGCTTATCGCAACTACTTACAACGAATCGTCATTGTTCTCTCAATGATTTATATCGGTTATGGAATCTATAATGGCGAATCTAATCCGATTTTAAAAAAAATCTCCATTCCTCTTGCTAACCTTAGCTCACCCTTAAAAATTGTGCAATTAAGCGATACCCATATCGGCGGTCTTATTGAAGAAAGTCGCGTTAAAAAAATGGTTGAACTCGTAAATGATCAAGATCCTGATCTTATTGTGCTTACTGGGGATATTGTGGATACAAAATTAAAAAATGTCCTCAAAGCAGTTGATGAACTAAAAAATCTCAAAGCAACTTATGGAGTTTATTATGTATTAGGGAATCACGAATATTTACACGATATTTATAATATCATTCAAAAAATGAAAGATTTAGGTTTCCACGTTCTCATCAATCAAAACTCCCTAATTTCTAAAAATGGAATTCCCCTAATCAATATTGCAGGAAATGCCGATCTAATGGGCAACCGTATGGGCTATTTGCAACCTAATATTGATAAAACTTTCGAAGGTATCCAAAGCAATATCCCTACAATCTTGCTTTCACACCAACCAAAAATTATTGAAAAAATAAAGGATAAACCTGTTGATATTATCCTAAGTGGTCACACTCACGGCGGACAAATTTTTCCTTTTAGTTTAGCTGTTTTACTGCAACAACCTTTTTTAATGGGACTGCATAAAATTGAAAATGACCGCTTTTTATACATCAATCAAGGAACTGGATTTTGGGGACCCCCTATGAGAGTGGGCTCACATTCAGAAATTACACTGATCAATCTATTTCCAAAACCATAAAACTTTCATTCTTTAATAATTTCTAAAGCTTTCAAAAAACTCAAACGATCTAACTGCATTCCTGATGTCATATTTTTAAGTGTGATGGTCTTTGTTGCGTATTCTTCATCTCCAATCACAACTACAAATTCGTGTCCCCTGCTATCAGCATAACTAAATTGTTTTTTAAGCTTATTGATTTCGGGATAAACCTCTGTAGCAACTTGACTATGCCGAAAAGATTCAGCAAGTTTATGTGCAAAACCAAAATAGGATTCACTCATACAGATAATCAAAACC
Source organism: Helicobacter sp. 12S02232-10 (assembly GCF_002272895.1). Classification (NCBI taxonomy): domain Bacteria; kingdom Pseudomonadati; phylum Campylobacterota; class Epsilonproteobacteria; order Campylobacterales; family Helicobacteraceae; genus Helicobacter; species Helicobacter sp. 12S02232-10. The sequence continues at coordinate 100,420 of NZ_MLAQ01000005.1, read as the reverse complement.
CTCGCGCTAGTTGATTTTGCACTCAAAAGTCCAAGTTCATCAAGACCTGCTAAAAGCCTATCAATCCCTATGGAAGCTCCCACGCCGCTCATATTTTCTTTCGAAAAAGTTCGTGTAAGATTATCATATCTTCCTCCTGAGCATACGCTTCCAAGATTCTTTAAGCGGTTTAAAGTAGTTTCATAAACGATGCCTGTATAATAACCCAATCCTCTAGCAATTGAAAAATTGACCCGATAAGTATCGGGATCCATTTCTAGTTCTGCGAAAATTTCAAAGAGTTTTTCAAGCTCTCCAATCCCTTTTTTAAGTGCATCATTCCAATCTTTGAGATACCTTATCTCTGAAAAAAACTCATCGCTCGCACCAATTTGTTTGATCCCCATAACATTAAGCAAACCTTCTATCTTTTTATCAGGGATGCATAATTCTTTTTTTAATTCCTCACAAACACCATCTTTGCCTATTTTGTCTAATTTATCAATAACTCTCAATGTAGTGTCAATATTTTTTTTATCCTCTATCCCAAAATACTTACAAATTCCATTTAAGATTTCTCGATGGTTGAGCCAAACTGTGAATTCTTCAATATCCAAAGAAACCATCGAAGCATAAATAACTTGGATAATCTCGGCATCGCAAGCAATGCAATGGCTACCGATAAAATCAAAATCACATTGGGTAAATTCACGATACCTTCCTCTTTGTGCTCTCTCCCCGCGAAAAACATTCCCGATCACATAGCGCTTAAAGGGCAAACCCACCTCATTGTGATATTGCGAAATAAATCGTGCCAAAGGCACGGTTTGATCAAATCGCAATGCAACATCTCTGCCCCCGTGATCTTTAAACCGATAAAGCTCTTTTTGTATCTCTTCACTTCCTTGTTTGACCAAAATATCAGCATATTCTAAATGAGGGGTCTCAATCGGGACAAACCCAAAACTCTCAAACACCTGAGATACTTTTGCCAATAACCTTGCTTTTGCCATCGCCTCTTTGGGCAATCTGTCTTTAAATCCGCTTAAAGTTCTAGGAACAACCAACATCCTTGAGTTTCTCCAAATTTTTAATCAGTGCTTGAATTTTAGCCACTTTAGTGTAAAATTCAGTTTAATTTAAACTCAAAAAGAGACCTTCAATGAAGATTTTACTGCGTCTGCCAAACTGGCTGGGCGATGCCGTGATGGCAACCCCTGCATTCGAAATGCTTAAAGACAAATTCCCAGAAGCTTCTTTTAGTATTATAGGAACACAAGCAGTATGCTCTTTATTTGAGAAAGATCCACGCATCAGTTCATTTTTTATCGATGAAACGAAAAAATCAAAATGTCGGATTTTAGCCACTTATAAATTTGCTAAAAAGATTGGAAAATATGACATTGCCATTACTTTTACTAACAATATTTATTCAGCAATGCTTCTATTTTGGACAAAGACTCCTTTGAAAATCGGCTATGCAAAAAATTTTCGTTCATTTTTTCTAAGCCATCCCATAAAATTTCAATCAGGTATCCATCAGGTATTATCCTATTGCAACCTCTTGATGCCTTTATTAAACCAAACTCAAAGCCAAATTGCCCATAATGCCCCAAGCCTCAAATTGATTGCCTCCAAAAACAAGTATTTTTCTCAAACAAAAGTAAAAATAGGCATCAATCCTGGTGCAGCATTTGGAAGTGCAAAAAGATGGCTCAAAGAATATTTTGCCGAAACAATCTTGTCTCTAATACAAAAAGACTATGAAATTGTCTTATTTGGAAACCAAAGCGATATAAACGCAACCAAAGATATTATTGAAATCGTGAAGAAACTTTCCACCCACCAAGAAACAATCAAAAATATCATCGATTTAACAGGTCAAACCACGATTTCCTCACTAATAGACAATATCGCCACCCTTGATTTATTCATTACCAATGATAGCGGTCCGATGCATATCGCAACAGCACTCCAAATTCCTCTCATTGCAATATTTGGTCCCACAAATGATCAAGAAACCTCTCCGTGGAAACACCAAAATGCCATCATTTTAAACAAAAAACTCAAATGCGCCCCGTGCAAAAAAAGAACCTGCCCGCTAAAACATCAAAATTGTATGAAACTCATCACGCCTGATGAAGTGATTGCACAAGCTAACAAACTTCTCAATAGGAATAAACGATGAAAATTGATTTTACAAACTCAAGCCCTCTGACCAAATATAAAATACTCAGCAACTCCATCACGCCAAGACCGATAGCTTGGGTCAGCACGATGGATGAAAACGGGGTGATCAATCTTGCCCCTTTTAGTTTTTTTGCTCCCATCAGTTCTGATCCGATTGTGTTTTCCATCTGTATTATGCCCAAAAGCGATGGTTCACCCAAAGATACACTTAAAAATATTATCAAAACTAAAAAAGCTACGATTTGTATGTGTGATGAAAAAAATCTAAAATCTTTAAATCAAACCTCTGCAGAACTCGAATATGGAGTAAGCGAAGCGATAAAATTTCAAATCGAACTTGAAGTTGCAGAAAGTAGCTATCCTCCCATAATTAAGGGAAGTCCGCTTGCTTTTATGTGCAATCTTTATGAGATATTAAAAATAGGCGAAAACTCCAAACCAATTCTTCTTGAAGCTTCAAAGTGCTTTATTGATGACAAAATCTATCGACAAGATCTCAACTTTACTCTAAAAAATGTTGGTAGAGTTGGGAAATATTATCAACTTCCAAGCTCTTTGATAGATTCTAAAAGTCTTTGATCAAGCCGCCATTGATCCTTGAGCAACATAATCAATCATTTCTAGCTTTTGTACAAGTCGGCTAATCAAGCCTTTCATTTCCATACTTAAACGATCATTTCTTATAATTTTGTTGAATTCATCAAAGCTTAATTTTGGACTTTCCTTTGCCAAAAAATCCACAGCTATCATATCGTTATTATTAATGATATTTTCATTTTTAAGCACTTGTGCCATTGAAACAAAAGAATTTAAATCTTTAAGCCCGCCTCGAACCTGATCTTTTATTGCAACTATATGGGCATATTCTTCAGAAGGTGAAAAAACATCTTTAGGCATTCGATCATTGACAATCCCATCAGAGGAGTTTTTCTCAATGTTATTGGCAACAGATGGAGAAGGTAAAATATTTTGGTGATAACGACTAGAAAAAATATCTCTTAAGCTACTATGATTATTTTGAATATCCATCACTCTCTCCTTAAAAACGATATTCTAAGGAGAAGCAAAAATTATGCCATCATAAAGGCGTTTCCTTATGGCTTAACAGATTATAGGCAAACCGAATTTCACACAACTTTTTAAAAGATTCGGTTGCAAAACTTTTATTTAAATTTTTAACATCTAAAATATTTTGCTTAGCAGACAAAACTAAGTCTTTAAATTTCTCTTCCAATTCCTGTTGCGAAAAATCCTCTTGCATTCCAAAAATTTCTAAAGCTTTGGAACGATCCATTGTTATTTCTAAACCATTTTGGGCATCAAAATCATCATAAATCTTATTAAAATCTTCATTGCTCAACTCTAAAAAAGCAGCGACATCAATAATATTTTCTTTTTCTTCTTCATTTAATTTACCATCGGCATAAGCTAATGCAAATAAAAATTCCACAAATTTCAAACGTTTTTTATATTCTCCATAAGTAACTTGTAAAAAATCCTTGCATAATCGCTCAAGACTATCAAGATCTTTGGAGTTATAAATTTCCTTTAAATTCTCTGCAGCATTCTCCACACCAGACATTTGAAGACCCATATCTTTAAAAGTTGCATTGATCAAGATTTCTCTCATCATTGATTGATTATCCTGATTTAATGTTTTGGAAATAATAGCAACCATAATCCCAAATTCAGTTTTTCTGATTTTATCAAAAGGATTCATTTGAATATAGGGATCTTGAGATAAATCATACTCTTGGGTCTCAGACCTTAAATCTTTAGACTGAACTGAAATAGGATTTTTGAGATACTCCTGTAACGTGACATAAAGATAATAGACAACAACCCCTGCCAATATTAGTAAAATAATATCCATATTCTTCCTTTAATGATTTTTAAGTTTATTTTTCAATTCTCTTTTTCTTTTTTCTTCACGCTCCAAATTGGCTTTATGCAAACGAAGTTGCTCTTCTTTTTGTTTTGCCTCCAAGGCCAATCTGCGTTCGCGTTTCTTTTTAAGCTGCTGCATATAGTCTTCCCGTTTCTCTGGAGATTGGAATTCAATCGGTTTCATCAGTAAAATAAAAAGCATAAAAATAAATAAAACCAATGCAATTACAGCCGAATTCTCTCCGCCTATATGATACCAGACACCTCCAATGAAAGAAGCTGCCAAGACTTTTAAAAATATCTTCATAAGATAACCTTGATAAAAAAGCCAGACATATGATAAATTATATAAAATTAACCTTATTTTTATGCAAATGCAACCCAATTTTTCTATAATCTTTCTCACCCATAGAAATCAAAACAAGTTGGGGTAAAAATAACGTAGGAACAGGGTCAAAATCCCTTTCATAAAGTTTGGATGCCTTTTTAGAGTAAGTATCAAACATTTCAAACTGCCCCATTGAAGCACTCAATAAAAAATCAATTCCACAATCAATAGCTTCATATCTGATAGCACCAGATTGTTTCAATGCAGAAACCCGATTCACTTCAAACAAATGCGCATAAGATTCGTTCTGAAAGGTTGTTTGGTATCTCTTTAAAGAAATTTTTTCAAAAAAACCATCATAGCAAAGCTTGCCTACCGCACTTGAAAAAGAACCCGCAAAAAGCACGGTACCAAAACCATTAAATCCCTGTGCAACATTCCATATAAATTCATTTACAATCATCTCATTGAGATACTTTATCTCTATGTTGCGATCATAACTCAAAGCATATTCCTTGAGTTTTTCGTTGATGCTCTCAACCAAGGCATCATCTGAATTTAAAATTTTCTTAGCATATGCTGCGTTAGCATAAGCATCTTCATCACATAGAAGTAAAATAGCCCCATTCTTGTGTGCAAGAGCCATATTGTAAGCATTGGCAAACAAAAATTTTTCATAGTCACAAAAATGTCCCCAATACCCTCCATCAAAACAGAAATTTAAATCCAAAGTTTCTAGTCCGATTTTTCCCAACAATTCGCGCGCACTGATAATAAGAGGTTCAAAATTCCACCCTTTTTCATAACCGTTAAAAATTGCATAAGTCGGCTTTTTAGTGGCTTTTTGGGAATTTTGATTAGAAGGAAAATAATATTTTGAATCGATATCTCGAGAAAAACTACTCCATTCATTCCCCGCAAAAGGACATTTTGAAGCCTGTGTAAGCATTTTTTGAATTTCAAATATTTCCTTGTCTATTGCATCGTTTTCAGGATGAACAAAACGCTTCACGCTCACAAAATTCATCACACCATTTTTTGCGTCTGCAATACTTTTAAGCAATCTTTTAGCCTCTTTTGGATGACGCCCAAAAAGCCATCTCACATAAAGAAAAAATCCATCTCCGTAATAATCAGGGTTCCTTTGAGGAGAAATAAAATTAATATTTATAAATTTTAAAAATTCTGCTTTTTCTGTCGAAGTTAAAAAATCTCCCGCTTGAAAAAAAGCGCTATAGAAGCTTAAAACTGCTTGCTTATCAATTAACAAATCTTTAAAAGCATATTTAATGGAAATTGGCTCTAAAATCCATTCTTTGCCAAACCTCTCCACTAAATCATCAACCTTTAAATCATCAAAAACTGCTATACCATTTATTTTTAAAGCAATATCTTTATCGTATTCAAAATCTCTTAAAGACAATGAACCTAAAATTTTTGATAATAAAAAATTCTCTTCATAATCAAAATCACATTTTTCATAGAAAGGGTTGTAATCTTTTTTAGCATCAAATCTAAAAACACTCAAGTGAAGTTTATGAATACTCATTTAACAATCCTTCATAAAAAAATTAAGCTTTAGACTTTTTTGATTTTACCACAAAATAAAAGAAAATATTTTGTTTATATTTAACTTTTTCCATTCTTTTGAAGAGCTTTCATTATTTCTCTATTTTGTGGATTGGATAAAATAGCCTCCATAGAATCCTGCATAGCCTCTTCATCAGAATTTCCAAAGACTGAACTCATATCATAGCGATTAAACAACACAATATTTTCATCTTTTCCGTCTTTTATAATGACTTGAATGATGCCTTCTAAACGAACGCTTACGACACTTCCTATATTATTTTTACCAAAACCGGCCTCAAATTCAATGCCATCTTCAAAAACCCTAAGGCTCTCAAAAGTATAGCCCGCCAAAACAAACAGTACAAAAGGTCCGAATTTTTCAAGAATTTCTTTTGGAAGTAAGGGCTCAAAACTCACTTTGGACAAGTCGCACAAAATACAAAAATTCAGATTATTCTGAGCCAAAAAACTTATATTCTCAAAACAATGCTTGTTGCTTAACTGATTATATTCCCCTAAAACACTCATTAAGCACCCAGCCTTTCAAATTCTTTAAGCATCCGTTCAACTTCACCCATTCCAATCTTCCAAAACTTTTCATCTTCAATGTCAAATCCAAATGCCCTAACCATATCTTTAGGGCTTTGACTACCTCCCTTACTCAAAAAGTCGATATAAATTGCAACAAAGTTTTTATTACGCCCGCTTTTATAAAGCCCAAACAAAGCCAAGACAAGCAATTGTCCATAACTATAAGCATAGCAATAAAAAGGAGAATGAATAAAATGGGGGATATAACTCCACCATCTATCATAATTTTTTGTTAATTTCAGGCTTTTTCCAAACATTTTTTTATTTTCTTCCCGCCAAATCCTATCAAAATCCTCAGCCTTGAGTTCATCTTCTTCCTGATGGATCCTGCGTTCAAAATTTGTCATTACCGTCTGTCTGAAAAGCGTTGAAAAAATATCTTCCAATTTGCTCGCATAAATGGCGCGGAGCTCTACATCAGAAAGATCACGCTTCAAACTCTCAAATAAAAGCATTTCAGCAAACACTGAAGCGGTTTCTGCCGTGGTTAAAGGAGTATCCATATTTAAATATCCCACACCTTTACTTAATTCCTGATGAACCATATGCCCAAATTCGTGCGCAATGGTAAAGGCATCTCGCCTATTACCCGTAAAATTAAGCAAAACATAAGGATGAGCGCTTGGCACCGCTCCGTGACTGAAAGCACCTCCTCGCTTTCCCTCTCTAGGATGGGAATCTACCCAGCCTTTTTCAATTGCCTTTGAAGCAATCTGATGGAACAAGGGAGAAAAGTCTTTAAAAGCTTTCAAAACCCATTCCAAAGACTCTCCATACCCGACTTGAATATTTTCACCTAAAATAGGTGCATAACGATCATAATCTTTAAGCTTATGGCCCAAAAGTTCAGATTTGATTTCATAATAACGATGCACCAAAGAAAAATTTCCATTCACGATTTCAATCATACTATCAACGCTTTTTTGAGTAATCTGATTGTCAATATGCCGAAACGATTCTTTTTTCTCATAATGGCGTAGTTTTGTAGCAATATGCAAATCTTTGCGCACCATATTTAAAATATAGGTCAATAAAAAACTCGACTCCTTAAGTGCGACACTAAAAGACTTTTGAGCTTTTTTTCTTGTCTTTCTGTCTCTATGGTGCAAAAGAGCCAAAACTTCCTCTTCACTCAAATTCTGTTTTTTATAAGCGACTTTCAAAGAGGATAGATATTCATCAAATAATCTTGAAAAAGCCCCTACTCCAACAGGCGATGTAGCCAAAAGCACTTTTTCTTCAGGTAACGAAAGCTGATGGGTTTTTTTCTCTTTAAGATTCTGCAAATAATGAGCGTATTTTCCATTTTTTTGAATCAATTCCTTCTGCTTTTTTGAATCCAACTCACAAAATTCGATTTCAAAAAATACAATATGTTCCTCAATTCCATTAACAATCAACTCATATTTTGCATAAAAATCCCCTTTTGAAGTATCAGAGGCAAAAACCAAAAAAACATAAGTCATTGCCTTAGAAATGCTCTCCACTATGCTTTCATATTCTTCAAGTGCCTTTTTAAAGTCCAAAACAGAAAGCAAGCCCAAATGGGTTGCGTATTTCTTTTCATATGCTTTAGCCTTTTTATTTGTCTTTGAAAGATGGCTTTCAAGCTCTGCTACATTTTTAAAAAGAGCGCTTAAATCCCATCTGTGTTCAATTTCTTCAGTCATACTTATGTTCCTTTCGCATTCAGGGCATATTGAGCCAACAAAGTCGCTATTTCACGCTTGCTGTTAATGCTATTGACATTGAGCCTACTCAATTCCTCTTCTTCTATTTTACAATCTACTTTTGCAATCAGATTAACACCGGGAGCAATGCCTAAAATTCTATCACAAATAGCCTTGATAATGCTCGTATTATCAACTGTAATAATGACGCACTTTGCAGACTCTAACTTAAGTTTTTCCAAAAAGCTTTCTTGAGCGATATTTCCAAAGATAACATTATCCTTAGCTTTTTCACCAAGCTCAACTTGGGCAATATTATAATCTACAGCAATATATCTGGCATTATTTTGCTTTAAAATATCCACAACTTCCGATCCATATGTTCCATAGCCTACGACGATAATATGATCTTGAAGCGGGATAGGGATTTGAACTTTTTGATCCTTTTGAAACCCGTGATTTAAATGTTTTGCAAGAATATAATCTGAAATCGGATTGATATATTTAAGGATAAATGGAGTGATGAGCATAGAAAAAATCACCATCAAAACCAAAAACTGATGGATATCTGCAGGGATGATTTCAATGATTCCTTTTTCTTGCAAATACCCTAAAATACCACCTTGATTTTCATAGTTAAAAAGATCGCTTATATTTGCATTCAAAAACACGACGAAAGAAAACTCCCCGATTTGAGAAAGAGATAAGGCGGTTTTAATAGAACTTTGAGAGCTCCTAAAAATTTTAAGAATCCAATAAATCAAAGCAATCTTCAAAACCATCGTCGCAGAAAGCAAAAGCACGATAGCAAAAAATTGATCAAATAGAAAAGGTAAATTGATTTGCATTCCAACAGTAACAAAAAACAATCCAAGCAATATATCCCTAAAATGCGATAAATCTGCTTCTACTTGATACTTATAACGAGATTTTGAAATCGCCATCCCAGCAATAAAAGCCCCCAAAGACATCGAAAAGCCAAAAAAATGACTGACGCTTGCTGCCCCAAGTACAATCAGTAAAATAGTCCCCATAAATAGTTCAGGAAGCCTGCTATTGGCAGATAAATTAAGTATTCGAGTAGCAAAATGCCTTCCGGGTAACAAAAGAATTACCAAAACAATAAAACCAGAGATAAGTGTCTTAAGCAACAAATTTCCCAAGCTTGAACCTTCATTGCTCAATAATGCCAAAATCAATAAAATCGGGATGACAGCAATGTCTTGCATAATCAAAATTCCCACAACACTTCTTCCTGCAACCGTGTTGAGCTGTTTATTTTCTTCAAAATACTTCAAAACGATGGCTGTAGAAGAAAGCGAAAACGCCATTCCAACAACTAATGAGGAAACCAACGAAAGTCCAAAGAGATAATAACTCAGCGTAAAAAACAGCAATGTCGTTACCATTACCTGCAAAATACCAAAAAGCAAAACCTCTTGTTTCATTGCACGCAATCGATCAAAACTAAACTCAAGACCGATCATAAACATCAAAAACACAATACCGAGATCAGCAATGCTTGATAAAACTTCAGAACCCTCTATCCCAAAAAGATATACAATTGCCACACCTGTGAGGATATACCCGATAATCACAGGCATATCAAATCTTTTCAAAAATAAATTGATGACAATCGATATTCCAAGACCAGCAACCGTAACATAAAATACCTCTTCTATGATAACCCCCCTTAAAAACTAGAATATAATCTTTACTTTTCTGTTATAATGTCTGATAAAAATTGCAATCATACTACAAAAGGTAGCAAATGGATTGTTCGTTATTATATACAATCACTATGGATATGCTTGAACAAGGCTGTGCAAGATCAAAAAATTTAATTGATTTCAACCAAAATATTATTGCAAATTTGTCTCTTGAGATTAAAAAAATACTCCAAGACCATTCTACTGATCCCAATAATAAAAACTATCAGGAATGTGTCCGAAAAAGCATTGCAGATTTTTATAGAAAAAATGGAATGAATACTTTTGTTTATTTTGACAAAAATAATAATATCCAAGTCTCTGCAACGATTAAAGATCCTGTTAATAACCTTTGTGTTTTTTTCCTGAGTAAATGGATTCAAGAAAGTAAAAATAAATTCAAATCTCAAACTTTAGATGATAACGAAACTCTCTCTCAAGAAGATTTCAGCTTGATTTTACAATACGCCAAAACTTGCGTGGATTCTAATAATGACCTCCTTTTTAGAGACATCGTTAGAAATGCCATTAAAAAAACTTTTAATCTGACAACAAGAGACGGACTATTTTTTTCAAAACTTGGCGTTTATTTCAAAATTTTTGACTTTAAGTTTGTAAAAATCAGCAACGAAATTCGAAGTGTCCAAAAACTAAGCACTGCAAGGCTTCTTGATGATGAAGACAGACTTAAAATCAACGCTTGCCTTAAAAAAATCAATCTAGAAGACCTGATTTCAGAAAATGTCAGCTATGTCTTAAACACCAAAATGAACCTAGAAAACGTCTCTAATATTGATTTTTCTAAAAATTTCTTATTTCTAGTAACTCAAGAACTAAGAATACATCTAGAAAAAATTCTTGATGGTAAAATTCCAGGCATTCTACAAACCTGCTTTGCAGAAGAAAAAATTCGCTCCCGTAAAAATCTGATTTATGAGAAAGTATCAAACAAATTACTCGAAATGCTTTATAATAATTCCAATGGAGCAAGGGATTTTATCGATTTTTACCAGGGTCAAACCATCCATATTGATGGTCAAGAAATTTCTATTCCTATTATTATTGACACTAGAGGCGAAAAATGGAGCTTGGAAAAAATAGAAAACACGGCTGTACAAAAATTTGAAATTCAAATCAAAATAAACTCCTTGCAAGATCAAGCAGATAAAGCCGGACAAACAGCTCTCAATCTAGAAACTGATATCAACGAAATACAAAATGAAATTTCAATTAAAAACAAAATTTTAAGCGAAACCGATTTAATTTATGAGAAAAAAAAGAAAGAACTTCAAAACCTAAAAACTGATGAGATGATTCAAAAAGAAACTATCAGCATCAGCCTAGCAAAATATCTTGAAGAAAAAAAATCTTTGCTCAATGAGATAGAAACCCTTAGCAAAGAAATTGAAGATACCCGAAGCAAAAAACTCAAGTTCATACAAGAACAAAAAAATATCCAACAAGCCATAGAAAAAGAAAATGAAGAAAACCAAATAAAATTTATCCAATACAATATGCTTGTAAATGCTCTCTCAAATGCAATCGGAGGCGTAAAACTTGAATCCTGATATCAAAAAAATTCACAGCAAAAGCCTCCAACTCCAAACAAAAATGCTGATTGCTACTATCACGATTGGATTTCTGCTTGTATGTATCACTTCATTTTTGGCTTTAAGCGGATTAAAATACGATTATGAGACAAATTTTCCCGCTCCGATCAAAGAAATCCAAAAACTAAAGCAAATTCAAGATTTTTATATCATTGACATTATGAATTATGTCAATCAAAAAACGGATATTTCTTCGAATGAAAACCTTATGCTTAACGTATGGAATGAATACAAACTCCTCAGAAAACCCAAAAAAAATTTTCTGCGACAAGTCAAACAATTTTATCAAAAAAAAATTTCTAAAAAATCCTATACGCAAATGCAGGAATACCGACAATACGAGTTTGAAGAAATACAAAAAGTCGATCGCATTATCAAGACGACTAATGATCTGCTTACAAAGCTTTATCACAAAAAATCCAAACATTACCAAGAAGATATCAAAATCCTCATTAGTCTAAGCGTAGAGATAAATAAAGCCATTTCAAATATCGTTGGGTTGCGTTTAAAAATCTCGATGCTCAAAAATTCAACTACTAATGTTTTTTATAAAATCACGCTCGTTGTACTGATGGTTTTTATGTTTATTGTCATTTTTATGACTTTATTTTTATCCAACCTTGTTTTAAACTATATCAAAAATACAAATCAAGAACTCGAAAAAGCTATCAATCAAAAAACCAAAGAACTCAAAGAAATAAATCGTAATCTTCAAAAGACTATTGAACACGAAGTTGAGCAATCGCGCAAAAAAGATCAAATTATGTACCAACAAGCCCGTTTAGCCGCAATGGGAGAAATGATTCAAAACATTGCTCATCAATGGAGGCAGCCGCTAAACTCACTTCTTATTTTGATTCAAAGTTTTAAAATCAAATTCAACAGCGGCAAACTCGATAAGCATTTTATTGATACTCAAACTGAAGATGCTCTTAGAATTGCTAAAAATATGTCAGCTACGATAGAAAATTTCAGGAATTTTTTCCACTTAAATAAAGATAAAGGCGAATTTTCACTTGCCAAAGCCATTCAAGATTCGATTAAAATCGTTAATCCAACTTTAAGACAAAAAAATATTACCGTTTATACCGATATTGAAAATGACATTCAGCTTTACCAACACGAAAATGTATTTACGCAAGTGATTTTAAATCTGATTAAAAACACTTACGATGCGATATTGGAACAAAATATCAATAACGGTGTATGTGAAATTGGATTAAATGTCAAAGGCACTACCGCCTTTATTTCCATCAAAGATAATGCAGGAGGTGTAAAATCAGAAAACATCAATAAGATATTTGAACCCTACTTTACTACAAAGCACAAATCAGTAGGAACAGGAATTGGTCTTTATATGACAAAACAAATCATAGAAAGACAAATGTATGGAACAATTTCGGTATCCAATTCAAATTGGACAAGTAAAATTTCAGTAGAAAGTTATTATGGAGCAATTTTTTTGATAGAATTACCTGTAAAACAAAATCAACAAAAGGATAACCATGGATAAGTATGAGAATTTAAAAAACCTCACCGTTTTATATGTAGAAGATGACGAAGATACGCAACGCATCACATCAATCGTGCTTGAAGACTATGTAGGCAGGCTTATTTTAGCAAAAAATGGTCAGGAAGCCCTCAATATTTTTGACACTCACAATATTGATGTTGTCTTAACAGATATTTTGATGCCAAAACTCAACGGCATTGAGTTGATTAAATCCATTAGAAATGGAAAAACCAACCCCCACTGCCCTGTTCTTATTACAACAGCACACACCGAAGTTCCTTATCTTCTTGATGCCATCAGTTTGAAAGTAGATGGTTATATCCTCAAGCCATTGGACGTTGATGAGTTGTTAAATGCTTTACAAAAAGCTATGCTTCCAAAACTCCAAGCCCTTGAACTTGAATCAAAAAATCTTCTTATCAATGCTATCTCTGCATTCGTAGGCGGCAAAAAAATAGAAATTATCAAATTTTTGCTTGAAAACTGCGATGAAGACCACGTATATTATGGTTCTTATGAAGATATCATCTCTCACTTGAATGTTTCAAAACCCACTATTGTAAAAACCTTTAAACAACTTATTGAAGTGGGACTTTTGATCAAAATCAAAAACAAGGTCTATAAAATCCACCCTGACATAACTATCAAAGATAATTAATTACCGAGAAATTATTGACTTTAATGCCAAGGTTTGTATAAAATACAGACCTTACATTCAAAAAACTCCAAAATATCCAAATCTAAATGCATTGCACTTTGATTAGGGGAAATTTCCAAGGATAAAAATGGCTACAGAACAAAATTCCAATGTTTCAAAAACCCGAACCCATACTCCCGTAGATGGCTATCGTATTGAAGAACTTCGTACAAAACCGATGGAAAAACTCATCGAAATCGCCAATAAATTGGAAATAGAAAACCCGCAGGAATACAAACGCCAAGATTTAATGTTTGAAATTTTAAAAACCCAAGTCAGTCAGGGCGGCTACATTCTCTTTACGGGAATTTTAGAGACGACAAACGAAGGATACGGATTTTTAAGAGGAATCGATGAAGCCTTTACCGATAGTCAAAACGATACGTATGTAAGTCAATCTCAAATCAGACGTTTTGCATTAAGAAATGGAGATGTAGTAACCGGACAAGTTCGTTCCCCAAAAGATCAAGAAAGATATTATGCACTTCTTAAAATTGAAGCTGTCAATTATCTTTCTTTAGAAGAAATAAAAAATCGTCCCCTTTTTGACAACTTAACCCCGCTTTTTCCGACAGAGCAAATCAAACTTGAGTATGAACCCACAAAAGTTACAGGTAGAATGCTTGATTTATTCAGCCCAATTGGAAAAGGTCAAAGAGCCTTGATTGTTGCCCCCCCTCGAACCGGAAAAACTGAATTGATGAAAGAACTAGCACACGGTATTACCTACAACCATCCCGAAATAGAACTTATCGTCCTCTTAGTAGATGAGCGCCCCGAAGAAGTTACTGATATGCAAAGAAGCGTAAAGGGGCAAGTATTTAGCTCTACTTTTGATCTCCCTTCAGCCAACCATATTCGAGTCGCCGAATTAGTCTTAGAGAGGGCTAAGCGCCGCATAGAGATGGGAAAAGACGTCGTGATTTTACTTGACTCCATCACTCGTTTGGCTAGAGCCTATAATGCCATCACCCCTTCAAGCGGAAAGGTTCTTAGTGGGGGAGTCGATGCCAATGCATTGCATAAACCAAAAAGATTTTTTGGAGCGGCAAGAAATATTGAGCAAGGCGGTAGTCTCACAATCATTGCAACAGCCCTAATTGAAACAGGATCAAGAATGGATGAAGTCATTTTTGAAGAGTTTAAGGGAACGGGCAACAGCGAAATCGTCCTAGCTAGAAATATTGCAGACAGAAGAATCTATCCGGCTTTTGACATTTTAAAATCAGGAACAAGAAAAGATGATCTTCTCTTAGGAAAAGACAAGCTCACAAAAGTATGGATGCTTAGAAATGTTATGCAACAAATGGATGATATTGAAGCTTTAACCTTTATCTATTCAAAAATGCAAAAGACAAAAGATAATGAAGAATTTCTCAATATGATGAATGAAAAAGATTGATTTCTTGAAAGCAGGTGTATTTGATAGTGGTGTTGGCGGTCTAACTGTTCTTAAAAGCATTTTGAACGCCAATATGTTTGATGAAATTATCTATTATGGTGATACTGCTAGGGTTCCTTACGGGGTTAAAGACAAACAAACCATCATTAATTTTTCACTTGAAGCGTTGGATTTTTTTGCTCCCCATCACATTGACATTCTAATCATTGCGTGCAATACTGCTAGCGCTTATGCGTTGGAAGAAATGAAAGAAAAAAGCCCCATTCCTGTCGTAGGAGTTATAGAGCCTGGCATTCAAGCCGTAAAAAATAAAATAACTGATAAAGACGCTTCTATTTTAGTCATCGCCACTAAAGCCACGATTTCTTCAAAAATGTATCAAGATAAACTTCACGCTTGCGGTTATACCCAAATTCAAAGTTTAGCTACAGGGCTTTTTGTTCCTATTGTTGAAGAAGGAATCAAAGATGGAGAAATTTTAGAAGCAACTATGCGCTATTATTTTTCATCCGTTTCCAAACCTCCTGAAGCTATTATTTTGGGTTGCACGCATTTCCCTCTTATAGCGCCTGCCATTGATGTTTTTTTCAAACACAAAAGCACATTGATTCATTCTGGCAATGCAATCGTTGATTACCTGCAAAAAAACTACGGCATTGCTCAAAAACAGATAAAAAAACAAGCAAAACTAAGTTTTTATGCCTCAAGTAATGTTTCCTCTTTAAAAGAAACTGCTCAAAAATGGCTCTCGTATCTCTAAAATTCATTTCTCTTGTTATATAAAAATTATTAATTATTATTCTTATCATTAATTAATAAAAATAATTATATAATAAATTATAATTTTGTATATAATTTATTAATCTTTTTTGATAAAAATTAAACATATAGATGAAAAGGAACAAAAAATGATCAAGGCTATTTTAATTGGTGGAATATTTTTTGTCGTAATATTCTTATTATTACCAAATAATGAGAATTTGAACAATCTAGGCGTAAAGATTATCGGTTTATATTTTTTAGCAGGAATGATCTATCTTCCGCTCACAATTTTATGGATATTTTTTAGCATCAATAAAACGCCACTTGAAAGTATCGACCATTTGATTTATGAAAAATGGCTTAAAAAAATCATTCTGAAAAAAGACTCAAAAAAGAAATTCTATGGACCTGAACCAAAAACAAAAGAGGTCCTAGAAACAACCAAAAACAGGCAGGATTAATTGCCTGTTTTATTTTTAACTTCTTTGAGAGCTTTTTCATACTGATCTATATTTTTATCGCTGAGTTCTTTATCAATCTTTTTCATAGTTTTAGCATAGATTTGATTCAAGATTTTTTTGATGCCATCATCATAACTATCTTCAGAAACTGAATGCACGACTTTTTTAGTCATAAAACCACCCGAATTGGTTGCAACAGGCTTAATATAATGGGTTTTAGCGTGAAGTTTAGAAAGATCAATGTTAAAAGTATGTAAAATATCCAAACTCATAGGTTCAAAAAATTCCAATCTTAAAAATCCTGAAGATGTATCCACGCCCTCTTGGTCCAGATTTTTTGTATTCGCCTCTACTTTTAACTTGGTATCTTCCAAAACATCAATATGACCACTGATTGCAAGTGCCAAATACCCAGCTTTTTTATCTTGAGTGCTTAAGGTGTTTTTATCTGCGACATTAATGACTTGATACCCTTCTGCCTTAAACATCTCTTCAACTTGAGATTTTAAAGATTTTTCAAACTTTTCCCTATAATTCGGACTAATATTTTTACTAAAAATAATTTTTGGCTCAATTAATATCAAACTACGATTGGTTTTACCCTGAGGCTCTCTCTTAAATTGGTAATTAAAGTTTAAACTCACTCCATTTTTGGTAGGTACAGATGTTGCGCAACCTGCCAAGACAATTGAAACTCCAGCTATCAAAGCTAATGTTGTATTTTTCATTTGAACTCCTTTATTTTTTAATATGATAACCACTTTTTTAAAATCGTTTGATTTGATATTATAATTCAAAACAAGTAATTACTTTATTCTTCCTATTCATTCCTCAATCAATATGAATTAATAAATCACTTCCATCCTGCAAAAATACGATTAAAACTTAGCAATTTTTAAATATTTTATATAATTATAATAATAATTATAATAATATAGATTTTTGTCATTATTTTAAAGGATTTTCTTATTAAAAATAAAATTTTTATCAATATGAAAATGTGTCAAAAAAATATTTATTTTCTTCTATTTTTAAGCGTCTTTTCAAATGCTGAAATGCAGGAATACCAATTAAATAAATCCATCGTCTCAACTTCAAAATCCTCTCAAGAACTCAAAGACACTCCTGCCTCAATCTCTGTAATTACCAAAGAACAGCTTGAAGCTAAACCTGTAAATGATATCGGGCAAGCTGTATCTTTAGTGCCAGGCGTCAGTATTGATATGGATAGAGGTCAAAACGGCGCTTACCCTATCTCCATTCGCGGTATGCCTGCAGGATATACGCTTATTTTGATTGATGGAAAAAGGCAAGATGTCTCTGCAGGAGCATTTCCTAATGCTTACAGCGACTGGATATTTTCAGGTTTTCTCCCGCCTGTAGCAATGATTGAACGCATAGAAGTTATCAGAGGACCGATGAGTACCCTATATGGAAGCGATGCAATTGGCGGGGTCATCAATATCATCACCAAAAAAAATTTACAGGAATGGGGCTCAAGTTTTTTGGTTGAAACCACGATTGAAGAACAAAAATACTTTGGCAATATCTATTCGGGGAATTTCTATGCGCGGAATGGAATGGTATCGCGCATTTGTGCCTTATAGAAATCTAACCCTCCCTCAAGACCCCAAAAGCTATATTGAAGGCAAGATTTCTCCAGAAACCAATAATTATAATGTAGGCGGGCGACTTTCTTACAAGCCCGATGAGAAAAACTATTTATATTTTGATGCCATTTACGCCGACCAATGGATCAATAATACAAGGCCTGATATTTATCGTCTGAGTGCTGATAAAAATATTCACGCCCGTAGGAATAATCTCATTTTGACCCACTTAGGAAGCTATGCATTTGGAAAAACCAACACTTCCATCCAATACAATGCCACACATTTGATCAGTAAGCCTGTAAATTTAAAAATAAATCCTGCATACAAAGAATTCAGAGGTGATGATATTATTGTGAATGCCAAGCTTGTCACAACAAAAAAAGAGATAGGAAAATTCACATTTGGCGGGCGTTACAGATTCAGAAGCATTGCTAATAATATCGTAGCCTCTAATCATTTTTTCTACCGAAATGATATGAGTTTATTCATCGAAAACGAATCAGCCATTGCAAATAGTTTATTTTTAACTCTTAGCATTAGAGAAAATTATGATCCTGCTTTTGGCTTTAATACTTCTCCTAGTGCTTATCTTGTCTATAATGCAAGCGACTCTCTTACGTTTAAAGGCGGGATTTCCACAGGCTACAAAACACCCGATGCCAATCAACTTACCGATGGCATCTATGACTATAGCAAGAGTGGGAAGGCTATTTATGGAAACCCGAATTTAAAACCTGAAAATTCGATGAATATTGAATTTTCCATCTTGAATGAAACAACTCATACAAATGTCGGACTTATTGGATTTTACAACCTCTTTAATAATAAAATTACGTCTTCAGGAACCTTACCTCAAAACGCTCCTTTACCCAAAGGGATTTGCCAAAATCCTAAAGGCTGTCAATATAGCATCAACGCTGGCAATGCCAAAACTTATGGTACAGAATTCTTTTTTAGCCTCAAAACCATCGATATCAGTTTTGGAAAAATTGATTTTGATTTTAACTATACATTTACACGCTCTTTAATCACTTCAGGCAGCAAAAAAGGACTTCCCTTGACTAATGTCCCAAAACACAATATGAATGCCACCTTGAAATATTCATTTTCAAAAATCGGTTTTTATCTCAGAAGCGAATACAAGGCCAAACAGCTATATGTAAAAAGTGGAATTGCCACACTCAAAGATCTGCAAAACTTTCGAACTACCCACCCCCATCTTGGAATCTATTATAAACCTTATTTTTTACTTCATTTGGGAGGAAACTACGACTTCACAAAAAGCATTCGTTTAAACTTTGGTATCTACAATCTATTAAATCACAATTTCGTAGATTACACAAAAGAAACAGAAAAAGGAAAGGCAAAATGGTTTAACAACTATGCGTATATCCATCAAGGCAGACGCTATTTTGTCAGTTTAAATATGGATTTTTAGGGATTTAAATAAAAATAATCGCTTTGATTATTCTATCTTAGCAACTACTATGTGCAATTGCCTAATCCCCATTCTCAAAATTAAAAAGAGTTTATGCACACTTCAATATAAAAAATTCAATCAACCCATTCAAGGAAATTTAAATCCTTTATATTTTGAATTTTATTTTCTAACAATACCATTTGAGTATATTTTTTGAAATTAATTAATGCAAATACCTTTAATTTTCCTTCCCATCTCAAATTTCAGACAGAAAAAGGAATTTCTAAAAAATATAAGAAATAAAAGCATAAAACCTTTGATAATCAATTCCATAGAGGTCTCTTCCTCTCTCTCTAGTTATGCTCAATAAATCAAGTCCATTACTGACTGCACTGTCATCAAATTTAGTCTGGGCAGATCGATTGGTTAGCGAACCAGTCACATAGCGAACACCGATATTGACAACATTGCTGATTTTATAGCCAAGACCCCCACCATAAATAAGCCCATCATAATTGGTTGAAACAGTTGGGTTCGCCCCGCGTCCTGCTGCAGCATAGGTGTCTTTCATAAACAACCACGTATATCCTGCCAATCCCACAACATAGAAGCCTTTATACTCGAGTCCGACCATTAGCGGAAGCTGGACACCCCATCCTGCTACGCCTTCAGTTTCTTTTGTTTCCAAATCTCGATGATCGCTCAATATATTAGATTTACCCCGAGACATCAGATAAATAGGAAAACTCAATTCAGTTCCTGCCATCAAGCTCATTCCTCCAAATAATGATTCAATACTACGAATATAAGTACTGTAAGCTAAATCTGCAGAAACATACTGAGATTTTCCAAGCATCGTATAAGAACTTCCGATACTTCCCTCGTTAAAGAGATACCATCTCCTGACTGATCCAGTGCTTTTGGTACCACTGACAATCGAACCTTTTGTGAATTGGTTTAAAATAGCGTTTCGATTCTTTTGAACACTTTGAAGGGTGTGCCTTGGATTATTTGGTGTTGCTCCAACGGATATAGAAGCAAATAAGACCGATAATCCCGTAAGGATAAAAAACATTTTTTTCATTGAATATCTCCTTATAAAGAGTTTTTAGCATTCGATAGTATAAAATCGGCAAAAAATTAGATATATTTAGAATTTTTAAAAAACTATATCAAAAAAAGGAAAATATTTTGGATTCTAAACAATGGTTAGCCCTAAAAGCATCAGCAGGTAGCGGGAAAACATTTGCGCTCGCAATGAGATATATCAGCCTGCTCTTAAGAGGTGCAAATCCCAATGAAATTCTCACGCTTACTTTCACCAAAAAAGCTGCTTCAGAAATGAAAAAACGTATCAATGAAAATCTTATCACTCTCAAAAATGGATACAACGCCCAAATCCTCATCGCCGAACTCAAAAATTATGGTGTTTCAGAAGAAAAGATTCAAAAAAATATCGTTCAAATACATCAAAATTTTTTAAGAGCAAACACAAAGATTATGACAATTGATTCATTCCTAAATTTCATTCTAAAAAAATTCTGCTGGTATGTAGGAGTGAGCAATCGATACAAAATCGAATTTGAAGACAAAGAAAAAATTTATGAAGATTTTCTCCAATCTCTTACAGAAAATGATTTTAAAGATTTTTTAAATTTCTGCATCTTTAAAGACTTCAACCCAAAAACACTATTGGATTTGATTTTTCGGCTTGACTTAGGACATTTTAAACTCCAAGACTATCTCCAAGAGCTAAAAGATGTTCCAAAAGATTTTGAGATTTTAAATGCCGCTCAAAAAATCAAAAATATCATTTGTCTAAATGAAAAAGCTTCAGACAGGGCAAAAAATGCCATCAAAACCGAAAATATAAAAGAACTCACAAAAAATCTCAAATGGCTTGAAGAAAAAAGCGATTATCATTATTTTAAAAAACTCCAATTGGAATCTTTAAACCCCGAATTTGAAGCACTTCAAGAATCTCTCAAAAAATATTTTGATTATCAAGAGCAATTATTTTTCAAACAGCTTTTAAAGTTTTTAAAACTCTATAAAAAAAGTAGAAAAAATACCACCAATGCCCTAAGTTTTGACTCCATAACACTCAAAACCTACGAACTCCTTCAAAATCATTTTGAACGTGATTTTTTCTATTTCAGACTTGATGACAAAATCACACATATCCTCATTGATGAATTTCAAGATACTAGCACCATCCAATACAAAATCCTCAAGCCCCTCATTGATGAAATTTATGCTGGAGAAGGACGCTTTGAAGATCGAAGTATATTTTTTGTAGGGGATACCAAACAAAGCATTTATCGATTCAGAGGCAGTAACAGCGAACTCTTTGATGAAGCTTCCAAACATATCGAACAAAAAAATCTCGAATACAACTACAGAAGTTCCGAATCTGTAATTTCATATGTCAATCAAATCTTTGAACCCAAAATCGCCTCTTATGTCCCTCAAAAATTCCCGCCTAATAAAAACGCTTCCACGAAAGGATATGTAAAAATATGCCAAGCCCAAGAAGATATTTTCAAAGAGGTTTTAAAAAATCTTGAAATTCTTCTTGAACATAATATTCCTGCTGAAAAAATTGCTATCTTATGCTTTGGCAATGATGATGTTTTAAACCTAAAAGATTATTTATTGAGTCAAAACGCCAAACTCCAAATCATTACTGAAGCCAATATGAAACTGACCCACCAAAATGAATCAAAAATCATTCTACATTCCATAGCCTTTTCAAAAACCAATCTTGAAATCCATAAAAAATCCGCCTTAAAGCTTGCTGGATTAGAGTTGGAAACAAATATAGAAATGCCTGTTCAAACCCCCTCCAAAACGCCTCAAAAATTTATTTTAGAAGTAATGGAAACTTTTGGACTTTATGGCAAAGCTGCACAAAAAATGCTTGAAATCTCTTTTGATTATGAAAATTTAGATGATTTTATCAATAGCATTGAACGCCTTGAAATTGATTTTGCTCCAGAATTTAAAAAAGGGTTGCAAATAATGACCATCCATAAATCCAAAGGTCTTGAGTTCGAATACGTCATTTTATGCGATCGCATCAAATCCCAAAAACCTGACACAAATAAACTTATCTTTGAATATGCAGGCATTGATCTTAAAAAAATATTTTTCAAACAACAAGAACGCGAAAAAACTGATCCTGTTTATAAAAATGCTTTGGACAAAGAAAAAGAATTGCAAGAAAAAGAGAAAATCAACGTTTTATACGTTGCTTTTACACGTGCTAAAGAAGGGTTGGTTGTCATTTTCCAAGAACAAAAAAGTGCTTTTAAAGAACTTGATCTTTCCCCTTGTGAATTTGGGAACTTACAAAATCTTCCCCATCAAAAATCTGAAGAAATTAAAATAGCCCCAATCGTAGTTGAACAAAAAAAATTTGGCAAGCAAGAAGATTTCATCAAGCAAGATGAAAACCCACAAGCTCCTATCCAATTAGATTTACTCTTTGGGGAAGCGTTACACAAAGCGCTTGAATATGGTTTGGGATATGGGATTAAAAATGAAAATATCTTACAGATTTTAAACAACCAATTCGGTTACCACCTGCCACAAACAAGCATCACGCATATCCTTGATCTCATAGGAAATCTTAAAAAAAATGATATGTTTAAAACAATAATCAGCGAAGGTTTGGTAAAATCGGAGGTTTCTTATCTTTATCACAACGCTCTTAACCGAATTGATGGGATTGTCTTGGATAAAAATGGCACTATTATCGTGCTTGATTACAAAAGTGGGATTAAAGATAAAGAAAAGCATAAAGAACAAGTAAAAAAATATCTTGAATTCAGCAAAACCCAATTTGGTCAAAGTCAAATTAAAGCATATATTTTATACGTACGCGAAAAAATAGAGTTTATCCCCGTGACATAGCTTATTAAGGAAAGCAATGGAAGAAATACTAAAGATTGTCAAAGAAGATCAAAAATCTCAAAACTCAGCTCACTACATCAAAGACAGGCTCCAAAAAGGGCTTCATACTTTTATCGGGCACGAATCTTTCGGCGGTCTGTTGCTTTTCTTTTGTGTCGTGCTTGCCCTGATTGTAGCAAACTCCGAATTTTCTAATATTTATTTTGGGATTTGGCAGCTTGAATTTGGAGGATTTATTGGAAATAAAAATAGCGGAATTACATTCCTAAGCCTTATCAATGATATTTTAATGTCATTTTTCTTCCTGATGGTCGGATTAGAGATGAAACGTGAGGTTTTATATGGAGAACTGGCTGGCTTTAAAAAAGTCGGATTTTCAGTATTTGGAGCTTTAGGAGGAATGGTTATTCCGATTTTAATTTATGTTTTCTTCAATTACAACACCCCTTCAGAACACGGATTTGGGGTAGCTATGAGTACAGATACTGCATTTGCACTAGGTGTGATTTTGCTTTTGGGCAAACGTGTCCCTTCTGTAATCAAAATCTTTCTAGTTACGCTCGCAGTCGCTGATGATTTGGGTGCAATCAGCGTTATTGCCCTATTTTACACCAACACGCTCAATCTAGGTTGGCTATATGTCTCTCTTGGACTTATTTGCGTACTTATCTATCTGAATTACACCGATACAAAATACCTCTCAAGTTATATGGGTGTAGGAGTTTTGCTCTGGATTGCAGTTCATAATAGCGGTATTCACGCAACAGTAGCAGCTGTAATTTTAGCTCTGAGCATCCCAGGAAGATCCAATATTACCAAAACGTATTTTATGAATATGATGGAAGAATGGAATAAAATCAATTTTATGACCAACAATGGCAGAGAAATACACACCGAACAAGATGAAGAGAAATTGGGATTTTTCGCCTCATCTTGGAAAAACATTAAAAATTTCATCAAATCCAGCGAAGATGCCGAAAAAAAAATAGATATGGAAAAAATCAGCCAACAAGTCCATATGCTCGATACTATTGCGAAGTATTCCAAATACGCCCAAAATCCTCTAATTCGAATCGAAGTAGCTCTTCAGCCTTTGTGTGCCTATTTTATTGTTCCTCTTTTTGCATTTGCAAATGCAGGGGTAAGAATCAACTCAAGTGTCGAATTCAATATTGATGGGATTTTTTGGGGAACAATTTTGGGACTTGTGGTTGGAAAACCCATCGGAATCATTCTTTTTACTTATCTAAGTGAGAAATTCAATCTTTCAATTCGCCCCAAAGGACTTAGCTATGGCCATATCCTTGCAGCCGGTTCGCTAGCTGGAATCGGATTTACAATGTCAATGTTTGTAGCCAATCTTGCTTATAGCAATCCCGCTGCAATAGACGTATCAAAAATTTCAATATTATGTGCCTCTCTGATATCTGTTATATTGGGAGTTATCTTGATGTTTTTAAGTACAAAATCAAATAAAAGGATAGATGATGAATAATTTGGAAAAATCTGCCCAAGTCAGCCTTGCAAATGTTTTTTTAAATTTTATCAAAAGCGAATCTTTCGGAGGAATTTTTTTATTTATCAGTGCAGTTTTAGCAATGATTGTAGCAAACTCTCCTCTAAGCTCATATTATTTTGAATTTTGGCACACGGATTTTGGTTTTCGCCTTGGTGAATATTTTATTGGATTTTCAATCCACGATTGGATCAATGATGTTTTGATGGCACTATTCTTTTTGATGGTAGGATTGGAAATCAAACGTGAAATCCTCTTTGGAGAGTTGGCAGGGTTTAAAAAAGCTGCCTTTCCTGCAATCGCAGCCATTGGAGGAATGATTGTTCCAGGACTTATCTACTATGCTCTAAATGCAGGTACGGATTCTTATCACGGCTTTGGTATCCCAATGGCAACTGACATTGCATTCGCACTAGGTGTGATTTTACTTTTGGGAAAAAAAGTTCCCATAGCATTGAAAGTATTCTTAGTTACGCTCGCAGTCGCTGATGATTTGGGTGCAATCGCAGTCATTGCAATTTTTTATACAACGGGGCTAAAACTGGGTTGGCTCATAGGCGCAGCAGCTATTATAGCAATCTTGATTGCTATGAACAAAATAGGGATTAAAAATCTCATTCCTTACCTAATTTTAGGTATTTTTCTCTGGTTTGCTATCCATAACAGCGGCATTCACGCCACCATTGCCGCAGTCATCTTAGCCTTTACAATCCCCATCAAACCTGCAAAACAAAGAAAAAATTTTTCAAATTTAATTAAAAATCTCGGCGAATCTTTTCGACTCAAAACGCAAGAAACTCAAAACTTACTCAATGAAGAACAAATCAACATTCTATATTCGATTCGAAGCGAAACAAAATCCATTCAAAGCCCGCTGGGAAGACTAGAGCATATGCTACAACCTTGGAGTGCTTATTTCATTATGCCTCTCTTTGCATTTGCTAATGCTGGGGTAAATATCGGAGGCGAAATCCACTTTGATATCGATCATATTCTCTTAGGGGTCATTTTAGGTCTTGTAATCGGAAAACCTTTAGGTATTTTTATCGTCACTTTTCTTTGTGAAAAATTAGGGATAGCCGCAAGACCCCAAGGAGTCAGCTGGGGACATATCTTGGGAGCAGGAATGCTTGCTGGGATTGGATTTACAATGTCAATGTTTGTTTCAAATCTCGCATTTTCCCATCCTGAATCAATGGAGGTATCAAAAATAGCCATTTTATTGGGATCACTCACTTCAGGAATTATTGGAGTGATTTATCTGACCCTCCTTGGCAGTTTTAAAGCTAAAGAAAATTAAATGAAAAAATGATAAAATACGCCCAAATTTCAATGCAAAAGGATATTTATGCAAAATTACAAAGAACTCCTAACATCAGTATTGCCTCTTGTGGTGCTGTTTGCAATCTTTTATTTTTTTATCATTCGACCCCAAAGAGTGCAACAAAAAAAACATAAAGAAATGCTTACAAATCTTCAAAAAGGGGATAAAATCGTAGCTCAAGGTGGTTTTATCTGTGAAGTTATCAAGCCTGAAGATACTTTTTTTACCGTAAAGATCAACGATGAAACCATAGTAAAACTAGCCAAAGAATACGTTGCTTACAAACTTGATGATACAAATTCGAAGTAATTTTATATGAAACAAATACTCAACCCAAGATTGGTGATTTTTATTCTTGCTATCATCTTTGGGGTCGGTTTATCTTTGCCCTCTCTTTTTCATATCAAAGGTCCCCAAATTAGTCTTGGACTCGATCTGCAAGGAGGTCTAAATCTTCTTTTGGGCGTTAAAACGCAAGAAGCTATCAAAAGTAAATATTCTTCCATCGCCTCTTCCATCAACTATGAAGCCAAAAAATCAAATATTTTGCTTGATGGCATTCATTCTGATAGTGAAAGTGTGACTTTTGATCTAATAGATACTGATGAAGCTAGTAATCTCTCTGATATATTAAACAAACTTGATGGGATCAAAATCGAATCCAATAACAATCACTATATCATCACCTTAACCCCACTCGAAGAAGAGACTATTAAAAAAAATGCGATTTCTCAAGCCATAGGAACTATTCGTAATCGACTCGATCAATTTGGTCTAGCAGAACCAAGCGTCACCCAACAAGGAAAAGAAGATATTTTAGTCCAACTTCCCGGAATAAAAACTGCTGAAGAAGAGCAAAGAGCTAGGGATCTCATTTCAAAATCTGCGCATTTACAGATGATGGCTGTTGATGAAGAGAGAAATGCACGGGTACAAACAATGACAGATTTGGAAGCTCAAAAATATGGCGATGTGATTTTACCTTTTGCAAACACTGCAGAAGGTGGGGAGAAAATTCTTCTCAAAGCCGTTCCGATTCTAGATGGAAATATGCTTACAGATGCTAAAGTCGTTTATGATCAAAACCATCAGCCTGTAGTCAGCTTTAGCCTAGATTCTCAAGGAGCTAAGATTTTTGCGGACTTTTCGGGAGCCAATGTCAATAAAAGAATGGCCATTGTTTTAGATGGAAAAGTTTATTCTGCTCCTGTAATTCGGGAGCGAATAGGCGGGGGAAGCGGACAAATCAGTGGGGGATTCAGCGTAGAACAGGCAAGTGATTTGGCTATCGCTTTAAGAAGTGGGGCATTATTGGCTCCTATGCAAGTCTTAGAAAAAAGAAGTGTGGGTCCAAGTCTAGGTCAAGATAGCATTAAAGCTTCAATGATAGCCCTTGCAAGTGGTTTCATACTAGTTGTAGGCTTTATGATTGTTTATTACTCAATGGCAGGAGTGATTGCTTCTGTAGCGTTGATTGTAAATTTGTTTTTAATCATTGCAGTAATGGCAATTTTTGGAGCAACACTCACGCTTCCAGGAATGGCAGGAATCGTATTAACCGTTGGAATGGCTGTAGATGCCAATATTATTATCAATGAACGTATCAGAGAAGCTCTGAAAGCAGGAGAAAATATTGTTAGGGCGGTTCATTTAGGCTATATCAATGCCTCTAGGGCTATTTTTGACTCTAACATCACTTCTTTAATCGCCTCAATCTTGTTGTATGCTTATGGAACTGGAGCTATCAAAGGATTTGCGATTACTACAGGAATTGGGATCATTGCCTCAATCATCACAGCAATCATTGGTACGCAAGGTTTTTATCAAGCCATCCTTCCAAAAATTTCCAAAACCAAACACCTTTATTTTTGGTTTGGGATCAATAAAAAGGACTAAAATGGAAATTTTCAAAAAAGTCAAGATTTTAGATTTTGTAAAGTATTCCAAATACGGGCTTATTCTTTCTATTTTTCTCACCATCGGCGCATTTGTTCTTTTATTTACCAAAGGCTTTACTCCCGGTATTGATTTTGCTGGTGGCAGTGCCGCTCAAATCAGATACGAACAGAATGCTCCGATTGAAAAAGTCAGACATCTTCTTGAAGCAAACCCTCAATTTAAAGGTGTTCAAGTCAGTGAATTTGGCTCTAAAAACGAAATCTTAGTTAGGATTCCCTATACCCAAACAAGTGCAGACGGCAATCTTGGATCTGAAATTACAAAGCTTTTGGAATCCACAGGAAAATTTGAGATTCGCAAACTTGATACAGTAGGTCCAAAGGTTGGAAACGAATTGAAGCAAAAAGGCATTTTATCCCTTTTGCTTGCCACTTTGGCAATAATGATTTATGTAAGCTTTCGCTATGAATGGCGTTTTGCCCTAGCAGGTATCGTGGCTTTAATCCACGATGTCATCATCACCGCAGCCTCCGTAATCGTTTTTGATATTGATCTGAATCTAGAAGTGATTGCTGCATTGCTGACTTTAATCGGGTATTCTATCAATGATACAATCATTGTATTTGACAGGATCAGAGAAAAAATGCTCACACAGCGCACAAATAATATAGAAGAAGTCATTAACGATGCAATTTCAAGCACCCTTTCACGAACTCTATTAACTTCTCTAACTGTATTTTTCGTGGTTTTGACACTTTATTTGTTTGGGGGTGAAATTATCGTAGGTTTCTCTTTACCAATGCTTATAGGCGTAGTTTTTGGGACTTATAGTTCAATGTTTGTAGCACCAAAATTAGCAATCATTTTTGGGTTTGATATACAGAAATATCACGCCAAAGAAATAAAAAAAGCCAAAAAAGCTCAAGAAAAAAAACAACTGCGACAAATGTATGAAAAAGGTCGAGTTTAAGGAGAATATATGGATTGGGGTAAAGTAATTTTCATTTTTTTTAGTCTGGGAAGCCTGACTTCTACGGCGGGATTTTTATGGGATCCTAACATTGTGGTTTTATTCATTGCGCTAGCTTTAAATCTTATTTCGACAACTTTAAAAATCGGCGTAAAAAAACAACTCTCTTCCGAACTTTTGGCAAGTTCGCTCGTGGCAGACTTTCATTTAATCCCTGCCTTTATCTTTCTGCAAGTTTTAGATAATCTGAATATCGCCTACGTGCTTATTATAGGTGCTTTGATTGCAAATATTTTTTCTCTAGCTCTCTTGCTTATAGAAAGTGCAAAAACAAACGATTCAGACTATTAGGAGAATAAATGGATACGCCGTATGAACCGCTTGAAATAGAAAAAAAATGGCAGGAATTTTGGAAGAAACAACATACTCACGAACCCTCAGATGATTTTTCCAAGCCCAAAAAATATATTTTAAGTATGTTGCCCTATCCTAGTGGCGCGATTCATATGGGACACGTGAGAAACTATTGTATCGGTGATGCAATAGCCCGATTTTACAGAAAAAACAATTACAACGTCTTGCATCCGATGGGATTTGATGCCTTTGGTATGCCTGCTGAAAATGCTGCCATTAAACACAAAACACACCCCAAAAAATGGACTTATAGCAATATTGAAAATATGAGGAAAGAACTCTCGAGCTTAGGATTTTCTTTCAGTGCTGATAGAGAATTTGCAACTTGTGATAAAAACTATACCAAATGGGAACAAAAATTTTTCATTGATATGTGGGAAAAAGGTTTGATCTATCGAAAAAAAGCCTACTTAAACTGGTGCCCCAATGATAAAACCGTATTAGCAAACGAACAAGTTATTGATGGAAAATGTTGGCGCTGCGATACAGAAGTAGTTCAAAAGGAAATGGATCAATATTATTTTAAAATCACTGATTATGCTGAGGAACTTTTAAACGATCTAGAAATGCTTGAAGGCAAATGGCCATCCCAAGTCTTATTGATGCAAAAAAATTGGATTGGCAAATCAAGAGGTTTGAGCTTTAGCTTCAAATTGAATGAAAAAAGCCAAGCCCTCGCCTTAACTAAAGAAATAGAAGTTTTTACAACCAGACCCGATACAATCTATGGAGTCACTTACTGCGCTTTAGCACCTGAACACCCCATTGTTAAAAATTTACTCGAAAAAAATATTTTAGACCAAGAAAAAGTTTCCAAAATTATCAAAATGCAAAATGCAAGCGCAAGAGAAAGATCTATGAGCGAGAAAGAAGGCGTGGATTTGGGTATTTGGGTTATTCACCCCCTCACGCAAGAAAAACTACCCGTATGGGTAGCAAATTTTGTCTTGATGGACTATGGAAGTGGAGCAGTAATGAGTGTACCCGCACACGATGAAAGAGATTTTTTATTTGCAAAAAAATACAACCTTGCAATCAAAGAAGTCCTTGAACCCTCTGATTCAAATCAATCCCAACTCCCATATATCGGGGAAGGAAAACTTAAAAACAGCGGTGAGTTTAATGGTCTTATTGCCCAAGAAGCACGGGATAAAATCATTTCGTATTTTGAAAATTCAAATCTTGGAAAAGCCATCATCAATTACAGATTGAAGGATTGGGGTATCTCGCGACAACGATATTGGGGAGCACCTATCCCGCTTGTCCGTTGTCAAAATTGTGGTCTTGTTCCTGAAAATGAAAAAAATCTCCCAGTATCCCTACCCGAAGACATTACAATTGATGGAGAGGGAAATCCTTTAGATAAGCACCCCTTATGGAAACACTGCAAATGCCCTCAATGCGGAGGAAATGCAATCAGAGAAACAGACACTATGGATACTTTTGTGGAATCAAGTTGGTACTTTTTGCGATATACAACCCCGCGAAATTTATGGGATAAGCAAGCCTTTGATCCTAAATCTTTGGAATATTGGATGGATGTAGATGAATATATCGGGGGTATTGAACACGCAATTTTACATTTACTATACGCTAGATTTTTTACAAAAGCCCTCAGAGATCTAGGATATATAAAATCGAATGAACCTTTTTTGAATCTACTTACACAAGGAATGGTACTTAAAGACGGAGCAAAAATGAGCAAATCCAAAGGTAATATCGTCGATCCAAACAATATTATCCTTAAATATGGAGCAGATACAGCTAGATTATTCATTTTATTTGCCGCACCCCCAACCCGTGAGCTTGAATGGAACGATAGTGCCATAGAAGGGGGATATCGGTTTATCAAACGTCTTTGGGAAAAAAGTAAAAATGTCACTCCCTGTCAAAACATTCCCCAAATCAAACAAGATGAACTTGATGAAAAAGAAAAGATAGCAAGAAGAAAGGTTTATGAAGCACTGATTAAATCAAATGATATTTTCGACAAAAAACAAAGCGGTTACGCATTCAATACACTTATTGCCTCTTGTATGGAAGCTTTAAACGCATTAGGAACACAAACCAATCCTTTAATATGGACGGAGGGATATTTTATCTTGCTCAATGTCCTTGAACCCATTATTCCCCATCTTTGTTGGGAACTTAGCCAAAAATACTTCAATCTCAAAAATATGTCTCAAATCTCTACCAATCAAGAAGCGCTTGAAATACAAAAAATAACCTTAGCTATCACCATCAACGGAAAAAAACGTGGCGAAATTCAAGTCGCTCCCGACACGAATGAAAAAGAAATTTTGGAAACCTCTAAAATTGCTGTCCAAAAATGGCTTCAAGATGCTTGTATTGCAAAAGAAATCGTTATTCCAGGCAAAATCATAAATTTTGTCATTAAATAATGAAAAAAATTATTTTTATCAGTGTCCTCATTTTATTGAACGCTTGTGGGTATCTTCCAGCTGCTTACTATGCTCAAAAAGTTTTGGGGGACAGTATTTATGTAAAACTCATTGTCAATCTCCCCAACCCAGAAAACTCAGTGCAATTTAAAGACTCTTTGAATAGAGCTGTGATTTCAAGATTTCAAAATAGACTCGCCTCACAAAAAGAAGCTGACTCAATCATTACGATTGAAATCACAAACGTAACCGATACTTCCATAGCCACTAATGAACAAGGTTTTACAACTTTTTATCGTGCTACTGTATTTGTAACCTTTACCTATACAAATAAAAAAGGTGTTTCTAAATCTTTCAAAAACAACGGCTACTACGATTATGCCGTATCCTTAGAAAATCCTCTCATTACATATGATAATCGCTATTATGCCATTGAGCAGGCAACTGATCAAACTATAGACAAATTCATAACACAAGTTTCCTATCAGGGTAAATAAGTATAATATTATCAACATATTAAATTCACTAGGAAACTTGATGTTAGACTTTAAATCTCGAATTGAAATAATTTTTAAAAAAATTGACAGATTCTCCAATCTCTCTCAAACAGAATATGTTGAACTTGTTAGTAAAGAACTTCGAAGGCAAAGCTTCTTCATTGAAGAAGAGAATTGGCTTGAAAAATACGCGAGTTTGCTGAGTCCAAACATCAAAAATCTTTTTGAATATAACATCCATACTAGAGATGAGTTTATCCGACGTTTGATTATGTATCTCAACATTGCCGATAACTCTTCAAGCATATCAAATTTCCCAGATCAAACCAATATTCTTTCAGCCATCCTTATAAAAATTCTTTACGAGGTTTCAAGCGAACGCCTTAAACAAGAAAAACCAAATCTTTTTGCTCAAAAAAATCCAAAAAATTCTGAAGAAATGGAACAATTAATCAATGCTTGGAGTGAAGTCGTTCAAGATGAAGAGCATTTAAAAATTCAAAAACAAATTTCTTTAATCATTGCCAAACTAATCCAACCTTGCATTTTAGACTTCAATACAGAAATCAAAGAAATTGTTCAACTTTTAAATACAACCCCTCAATCCATTACCGACTCAAGTGTCTTAAAAACGTTGGAGGAAATCTCAGAACATCGAGATAAAGACTGCAAGCTTTTAAGAAGAAGCAGCAAGGAAATTGGGAAAAATGCTAGCGAAGTCCTGATGGAAATAGAAAACGCAATCTTAGACAACAATGAACACATTAAAGAAATTGCAAAAATCAGAAAATCCATAGTAAAGAGAGAAGAAAATTTTGAACAAGAAAAGGAAACCTTGATAGACATCGCAGATATTTTACACAAAAAAATTATCAATATCAATTCAATATTGAAAAATAAAGAGGAAAAAATAAAACATCTTTATGATGAAATCAATACCCTTTCTCTTTATATCAAAACTATCGAAGAACAATCCAAAATGGACAGCTTAACTGAAGTATATAACAGAAAGCATATCGATAATATTGCCGAAATATGCGAAAGACAATTTCAAACCGACTCAATCAATTATTCAATTTTGTTTTTTGACATCGATAACTTTAAGAATATCAACGACATTTATGGCCACACTGCGGGGGATAAACTGCTTGCAATCTTTAGCAAAATACTCAAAAAAAATTGCAGAGGGAGCGATATTGAGGGAGATATGGAGGGGATGAATTCTTAATCTTAATGCCTGGAACAGATTTGGAAAAAGCCAAAGAATTTGCCAAACGCATTTGCAAAACCATAGAAAAAAGTAATTTTGTCTTTAAAAATAAAAAAATCAAAATCACTATAAGCATCGGAATGACTGATAGAATTTCCCATAAAAGCAAATATGATATGATTGATTGTGCAGATAAATTTCTCTATAAAGCCAAAAATATGGGGAGAAATCGAGTCGAATGGGAATAATTAGCTTAAAAAAATTTTT
Source organism: Helicobacter sp. 12S02232-10 (assembly GCF_002272895.1). Classification (NCBI taxonomy): domain Bacteria; kingdom Pseudomonadati; phylum Campylobacterota; class Epsilonproteobacteria; order Campylobacterales; family Helicobacteraceae; genus Helicobacter; species Helicobacter sp. 12S02232-10. Next base: position 66,602 of record NZ_MLAQ01000005.1, on the reverse strand, counting down.
AGAATCCAAAGGAGCCGAATACGCTCCATTTAACCCTCAAAGAGCAAAGATTATCCACGAAAATCTTATCCCTCATTTGAAAGACAACTCAAGAAAAATTCATATTGTCGGAACAAATGGCAAAGGAAGCACGGGTAGATTCATTACTCTTGGTCTTTTGCAGGCAGGCAAAAACGTATTGCATTTCACTTCCCCACATTTGTTTGATTTTAACGAACGCTTTTATAAAAATGGGCATATCATTTCTGATGGAGAGCTTGAAGAAGCACATAGATTTTTACAACAATTTGATTTTATCCAATCTTGCAGTTACTTTGAATACGCAACATTTCTTGCAGAAGTTTTATCTCAAGATAGCGATTTTTTAGTTCTTGAAGCCGGACTTGGAGGCGAATACGATTCAACAAGCTGCTTGAAACGTGAAATTTCAGTTTTTACACCCATCGGTTTAGATCACCAAGAAATCCTAGGCAATACGATTGAGCAAATTGCGCTTACGAAACTCAACTCAATGTCCCCTATTGCGTTTCTAGCCCATCAACCCTCATTGATTGTAGAAGAAATTGCCAAATCTGTCGCCCTAAAATATAATGCCAAGCTCCATATCATCCCTAAAATACTTTCTGAAGAAACACTTTTTTATGCCTCTAAGCACAATCTAGCAAATTTTTTAGCCCAAAACTTCCAAACCGCTTCAAATGTTCTTAATTATCTCGGATACAAAATCAATCCAAATTCATTTCCAAAACTTGATTTAATGGGCAGATGCCAAAAAATCGCCCCTAATATCACTCTTGATGTAGGTCATAACGAGCAAGCTGCCCAAGAACTCTTAAAAGTTTTTAGCCATAAAAAAATAATCCTAGTGTATAATACCTACAAACAAAAAGACGCAAAAGCTATACTTAAGATATTGATGCCCATCATAAAAAAAATCTTGATTATAGAAGTTCAAAATGACAGAATTATGGAAGAAGACAAACTCAAAAGTATCATTCAATCTTTAGGCATAACTTTTGATCGCTTCTGTCAAAAAGACATCTCAGAAAAGGAAGAGTATTTAGTCTTTGGGTCTTTTAGCGTAACTAAACAATTTCTAGAGGAGAAGGCGTGCAGGACAAACTTGTCATTACCATCGTAGATGAATCTGGTTCTAAACAATTTCGCCTGCCAAAAAACGCAAAAAAAATCATTATCCTATTTTGCATCTTCTTAAGCATTATTATTCTTTCAAGCATCTTATTGATGAAATTTTTAATGCAAAAAATTGACGAAATTGCTCTCAATAAAAATATAGCCCTCTCAGAATATAAATATATTTACCAAAAAAATAATCTACTCAAAGACCAAATCAAACAAAAAAGCCAAGAACTAACGATTGTGAGTCAAAAAATCGGTGATTTGGAAAATATTGTCGATCTGAAAAAAAATACCGATAAAGAACCTTCCGTGTATGAAAAAATTGATTTAGATGATCTTTCTTCTTCTCAAAAAAACCTTATTTTAAGTCTCATTCCAAATGGAGAACCCCTAACCTCATATACATCTAAAAATTCAAGTTCTCAAAGACTGCATCCGGTTAAAAACATCAAAGGAGTTCCCACAGGCTACGACTTCAGTGCACCTGAAGGAACCCCTGTTTATGCGACTGCTGATGGAGTTATTGATCTCATTCGTAACAATTCCAACATCGGTTATGGAAATTTAGTTAAAATCACCCATTCTTTTGGATTTAGCTCTATTTATGCCCATTTGGAAAAATCCGTAGTCAAAAAAGGCGATTTTGTCCAAAAAGGACAAATCATCGGTTATAGCGGACATAGTGGGAATTCTAATGGAAACACTCTTTATTATGAAGTCAGATTTTTGGGAAAAATCCTAAATCCTGCCATTTATACTGCTTGGAATGCAAATAATTTTGAAGAAGTATTCAATAATGATTCTTCAATAGATTGGAAAAATCTTTTTTGGGCTATTGGAGATATTATCCAGCTCCAAAGCTACAAGCTTAGTTATCAAATGAATGATCTACCATATTTGGATGAGAAAAAATGATTCTAGATAAAAGATTGGTTCTGATGGTCACAGATCAAAATGGTAGCCGTCATATCAATGTCAGTATGATTTTTCGCCAACTCAGTCTTTATTTCTTGCTTTTTATTCTGGGAATTGTTCTGTTTTTAGGCATCTCTATCAGCGCTTTTAATTCAGAAATCAAAGATATCAACGCCAAAAGTATTTTGATAGGCGAACAATATCAAAGGATGATTAAAAAAAATTCTTATTTGAATGAACAAATCAATCAACGCCTTGAAGAAATTGCACTTGCCGGAGATAGGATCAATGATTTGGAAGGTGTTATCGGGGTCAATAAAGAAGAATATGAATCAGAAAAAAATGACGATCTTCTGACACGCATCGATTTAGCTAGCATCACAGGAGCACAAAAAGCGTTTGTAATGAAATTCATTCCCAATGGCCGACCTCTGGATCACTACCGCAGAATTTCGGCAGAATTTGGAAATAGAATGCATCCTATTTTGCATATTCTTCACAAACATACAGGTTTAGACTTCAGCGCCCAAATCAATACGCCCGTCTATTCTACGGCTGATGGCGTTGTGGATTTTGCGGCAAATGGTTGGAATGGAGGTTATGGGAAACTTGTAAAAATTTCTCATTCTTTTGGATTTAAAACTTACTATGCTCATCTCAATAATATTGCAGTTAAAAGCGGGGAGTTTGTAAAAAAAGGTCAAATTATTGCCTATAGCGGAAATTCAGGAGTGAGTACAGGACCTCACTTGCATTATGAAGTTCGCTTTTTAAACCAACCTCTCAATCCGATTAATTTTGTAAAATGGGATATGAAAAATTTTGACTCTATATTTGAAAAAGAAAGGAAAATCGCATGGCAATCTTTGCTAACGACAATAAACAACCTAATGGGACAGGAAAAATGGGACCAGCAACAATTATCGCTCAAGGAACAAAATTAAAAGGTGAAATTCACATCGATTGTCATTTACACATTGATGGAGAATTTGAAGGCAACATCCATTCAAAAAACACCGTTATGATTGGTAAAACTGGTCTTGTAAGTGGAGAAATCTATGCACAAAAGCTTATTGTAAGCGGTAAATTCAATGGAACTACAGAATCTGAAGTTGTTGAAATTCTTCCTTTGGGACGCATTGATGGCAAAATCATCAGTTCTGAACTTGTGATTGAACGAAAAGGTATTTTTATGGGGGAAAGCAAAACCAAACAAAATGCAATGGAAAAACCTCAAAAAATCTCAAATAAATTGAACAATGATACAATCTAGCCTTTATCACGCTTTTTTAAAAGGCTTTAAAAACACTCTTTTAATCACAAAAGATCTTAAAGAAGCTGCCCAAGCCTATGAGGTCGCCAAATATTTTAAAGGTTCTTTTACGCCCATTTTACTGCCTGAACTTCGGGCAAAAATGGGCGATGATATGCGATCGTTTTCAAGTGAATTTATGGAACTTCTTTCAAAACTGCGTGACTTTTATACTTCACCAAACCCACTTTTGATTGCTCCGATTTCTACCTTACTCTACCCGCTTCCAAGCATAGAACTTCTTAAAACCTTTGAACTCAAAAAAAACACTTCGATTCAAATTTCAGAATTAAAAAAGAAACTTTTTTATTATGGATATGAAAATGTTGATATTGTAGAAATGGAAGGCGAAGTGAGTTTTCGAGGCGATATTATGGATATTTTCATTCCTTCTTCCAAGCCTTATCGAATCAGCTTTTTTGATGCAGAATGCGAAAGTATTCGTGTCTTTGACCCAAGCACTCAAATCAGCGTTCAAGAAGAACAAGATTACTGCAACATTCCCCCTGCAATTTTTAGCCTTGATGAAGAGAAATTTCAATCTTTAAATGAGCAAGTTACCCAATCAGAATTCAATACTTTTAGCAAAGATATCGCCTCATTGGGTTTTTGGTATCTTCAAGAATACGGGATCAACTTTATCAAAACTTACGATGCCATCATCACTCAAGAAGCCCTTAGAGAAGCTGAAGAAATCTATGCCCTTGAAGAGTCTTCCCCTTTAAAATTGCAAGATTTCCAAGCTTTGAAGATCTTAAGCACTCCTGATGATGGGAGCATAGATATTGCTACTGATATAAAAAATCTAAACTCCATCATTGCGCTAAATGCAAACAAAAAAATCACGATTCTTACAAAAAATCAAGAATTTTTAAAAAATCTCGGGCTTGATGGCGACAAATTTGAAAGTGTGCTATCTGAATGCGTTATCAATATTTCTACACCCAAAGAACTCATCATTTCTCTAAACACTTATCCCAAACCTCAAAAGCACAAAAAATCCCGTCTAGGACTTGATGAGCTCAATATCGGGGAATATATCGTTCATAACGACTATGGGATTGGTATATTTAAAGGGATCATTCAAGCAAACATTCTTGGAAGTATGAGAGATTTTATCCGCATTGATTATCAAGGGGAAGACAGACTTTTATTGCCAGTAGAAAATCTCCACCTCATAGATCGATACATAGCTGGTAGCGGAAATGTGCCTATTGTCGATAGACTAGGCAAAGGAAGTTTTGCAAAGCTGAAAGAAAAAGTTAAAGTCAAATTATTTGAAATTGCTGACAATATCATCAAGCTTGCCGCCAAACGCAATCTGATTGAAGGCAAAAAAATTAACACCAATCTCCCTGAAATAGAAATGTTCAAAAATTCGTGTGATTTTACACTCACACCCGATCAAGAAAAAGCTATCGCAGACATTTTTACAGATATTTCAAGCGGAAGGGCGATGGATAGACTTCTAAGCGGGGATGTGGGTTTTGGTAAAACTGAAGTTGCCATCAATGCAATGTTTGCCGTTTATAAAAACGGCTATCAATCTGCTCTCATTGTCCCCACAACCCTATTATGCAACCAACATTTCAATACTCTCAAAAATAGATTTGAACCTTTTGGGATTAAAGTTGCCAAGCTTGATCGCTTCATCAAACCCACACAAAAAAATCAAATCCTCAAAGGATTATTAGAAGGAAGTATTGATGTGATCGTAGGAACGCATTCTCTTTTAAATACGCGTTTTAAAAATCTCGCTTTGATGATTGTAGATGAAGAACATAAATTTGGGGTGAAGCAAAAAGAAACCATCAAAGAATTGAGCAAAGACTTACATTTTTTAAGTATGTCTGCAACACCCATTCCCCGAACGCTTAATATGGCGCTTTCTCAAATCAAAGGAATGAGTACGCTTTTAACCCCTCCGATTGAAAAAATACCAAATAAAACATTTTTAAAAGAAAAAACTCCTGCTCTCTTAAAAGAAATCATTCACAGAGAACTCAGACGAAACGGACAAATTTTTTATATTCACAACAATATCGCCACCATCACAAAAGCCAAAGAAGCGATTGAAGAATTAATCCCGAAATTAAAAATAGCCATTCTGCATTCTCAAATCGACTCCAAAGAAACCGAAAATATTATGATTGATTTCTCTGAAGGAAAATATCAAATGCTTTTATGCACATCCATCATCGAATCAGGCATCCATCTTCCAAACGCCAATACAATCATTGTCGATGGAGCTGATAAATTCGGTTTAGCAGACTTGCACCAACTCAGAGGACGCGTGGGACGTGGCAACAAGGAGGGCTTTTGCTATTTCTTAATCAATGATAAAAAATCCATCACACAACAAGCAAGCAAACGTCTCTTAGCTTTGGAAAAAAACTCTTATTTGGGGAGTGGGGCATCAATTGCTTATCACGATCTTGAAATCAGAGGGGGCGGGAATTTACTTGGACAAGATCAAAGCGGTCATATCAAAAATATCGGATATGGACTTTATCTGCGAATGCTTGAAGAAGCCATCAACCAGCTCAGTGGCAACCAATCTCAAACAAATGCTGGTGTCGAATTAAAATTAGGCGTAAGTGGTTACCTCAACCCTGAATTAATTCCAAGCGATCGCCTCAGGCTTGAACTTTACAGAAGACTTTCATTATGCAAAGAAATTTCACAAGTCTATGAAATCGAAGAAGAAATCCAAGATAGATTCGGGAAACTTGATGCGATGAGCTTACAATTTCTCCAAATCATTACCATCAAAATCTTGGCAAATTCTCTTCAGATTAAAACGCTTTCAAACTACGCCCAAAATATTTCAATCATTGATGCACAAGATACAAAAGAATGCATCCAAGCCCCAAGCAAAGACGATGATGATATTTTAAATGCGATTTTAGAGCATTTGAGAAAAAAACAGGCAAAATCGAACTCTTAAGTAAATCGCCATAGCCTTATAAAAATTTTTATTATCTAAAAATATTTTTAGATAACTCCTTATATACCTTTTCTATCTTCAAACAAACTATTAATTTACCTTTCAGCAAAAATATGTTTTAATTTTTAAAATTTATACATAAAGGTTTCAAATGAATAAAAATTTACGCTTAAAATCCATCAACTTCACGGAGGGGGGGGGGGCATTATAAGCGTTTTTTAAAGTTCTTTTTACTTGCAGGCATATTGGCATCTTATCATCCAATGATGGCAGATTCAATCCTTCAAGACACTTTCATCAACCTAAATGGAACTACCATCGGGGATCAATATCTAGACTTTTCAAAAAACTCAAACATCACGCTTTTTTTCAACACACAAGAAAATTCACTCCCTAATAGTATCGGAAATATCGGTTATCCAAACTTGGCATATTGGAATAATGGAGGCATTATCACTGGAAATATCGATAATGCTTCTCATATCGGAAATATTGACCTTCAAAATACCGGACCTTCAGGGCTTACAATACACACAGTTGGCACACAGGAAAATCCTGCAAGCATTGGTACCATAACCAGCAATTACAATTCAGTCCTTACCCTCAATATGGAGCATACCCGATTTGCGGGTTTTACAGGATATCCAAATATTTCAGGAAATCCAGAAGTAGCAAATTTCAATTCTCTTACCATCAATGCCAAAGACTCCATTATTGAGAACAATACCAAAGATATCGACCGTGTTCAAGCAACAAATTCCGCTATAACCTTAGACCATTCGATCTGGAAACAGAAAATTAATTTCTACTACTATGAAGATAAAAATTTTATCGCATTAAAAAATCACTCTGTAATGGCACTAGGATCATCATCATACACTAATGACTTTGTCAGTTGCAATTTTATCATCGGTGCAGATGAGAACGATACCAATACCCTAAGACTCCAAAATAATGCCAAAGTCAATTTCTTAAAAGAGAGCACCATCAATGGCAAACTGCTTTTAGAAGGCTTTATTGCAGAAAATCATTCTCCAAGCCTCACTCTAATGGGTTTAGATCTAACCCTAGCAAGCGGATCTGATTATACAGGGACTTTGAAAATGCTTGACTCCTCAGCTTCTATTTACGATTCAAATCCTAAACTTGGCTCCACGCTTTCTCTATCTGAAAACGTGCGGCTTGCATTAACGCCTGATTCTATGATTAATACTTTAAAAGGGAGCTATGCAGAAGGTGAGAATGCCTTTAAAAATGCAAATACTTTTATCACCTTCGCCGATCCATCTGATCCAAGCAGATACCATATGATTCCAAGCAATGCTTTGCAACACACCTCCTATTATGGCGTGACTAATATCGAAAATTTAGATAACTTCAATGGCGGGATTTTTATTTTTGCCATCGGGGATAAAGACGCACAAGGTTACCACTCTGATAAAATCATCATCAATGCTGCGACCAACTCAAGCAATAATATCTTAGCACCCAAACCACTCCCTAATGCCAAACTCCCTGAAGATTTTCTGTATGATCATAAAATCCTGATTGCTTCAGTAAAAAATGTGGTTAATAATTCTTTAAGTGCATATAATGCAAATGTTTTCAAAACTGGATTGCAAAGTGTTCAAGATGGACTTTTGATCTACACTTATGATATTGAAGCCACTCAAGAGACAACCCCACAGACAACAACAATAACAACAAGTTCCGAAAAAAAGAAGCCCATCATAATAGATTCTACTCTAAAGTCCGAGCAAGAAAAACAAGGGCACTACACTAGTAGTAGTTTCTCAACATACAGCAATTACTACCTGACTGACTTGAATGGTGCAACAGCAACAAAAGATACCACCAACATTACATACAAGCCAAAGAATATACAAAATCAAGACACTCAAGATTTACAATCCCAAACACCCACAACATCTCAATCCCAAACCAAACCAAACAGCACCCAAAATCAAGACACTCAAGGAACTCAATCAAAGCAAAACACTCAAATCCAATCCCAAACACCCACAACATCTCAATCCCAATTCATCAAACAGGCAATCGCACCTACTGCACAAGCAAGTGCGATTGCCTCGGTTGTTTCTAGCTATTCCTTATTTCTATCTAATATCAATGACTTAAACAAACGCTTGGGAGAACTCAGAAATAACCCGAAATCCAAAGGGTTCTGGGCAAGAATATTTAATGGAATGAATACTTCAAACTACGCACAAGAACTTAAGAATTATTATTTTAATGTACAAGGGGGTTATGATGATTCCTTTGATTATAAAGATTCTAAGGCATACTTCGGATGGGCACTCTCTTATGGGCATAGCAATCTTAAAAGTTCTGCCACAAACGCAAAAGCGACCCCAGAGACTTCAGACATTAGCCTCAAAGGGAATTCCAATCTCATAGAATTCGGGATATATTATGCCTATGTTTCCAATCAAGGATTCTATTCAGACACAATCTTCAAAGGATCTTATATCAACAATACGATTACCTTAGAAAATAATCAAGACATTGGAACAAAAAATAATGGCATTTTAAACACCCATACACTCTCATTAGGAGAGGAATTAGGGTATAGATGGAATTTTTTGCTTCAAGAAAAACAAACCTCTAAACATTCCTTTTATATAGAACCTTCTATAGAAATGATATTGGGCTATGTGCAAGGGAATCGATTTGATGAAACAGACAAAAACGCTCGCAGTATTCAAGCCCATCTTCCTGATATTTTGGCTCTTAGAGGCAGAATCGGTGCAAATTTAGGCTATAGCTTAAAAACCCTCAAACATCAAAGCGATTTTAGAATCGGGATGTCCTATATAGGGGATAAAGCATTTAATGGGACTATCGATCTAAGCTCTGATGTATTAAATGCAGAATCCATCGTTATTCCTGCCAATCATATGGGGATTGTTTCTTTAGGGATAAATACGACCTTGAACGAATCCTTTCGAGCATATCTAGATTTAGAAGCAGGTTTTGGTGGAAAACATTTCAATCAAAATTATTTAATATCTTTGGGAGGTCGATGGGGATTTTAACAAATCCCTCAGATAATGCATAAAATATATCGAGTCAATTCAATAGACTCGATATATTAGGAATGTCGTTATGACTACAAAGAGTTTGAATAAAAGAAAGCTTATTGCATTCCTCTGTTTTAGCAATACAGCTTCTAAAAACTTTGCTTTATAATAGAATGTCTGCTAAAACACAGAGTGGAGAAACTTAAATCTTAAAAGGATTTTCAACTACTTTTTTTCTATCCACAATATAAGGGATCAAAGCCATATGTCTTGCTCGCTTAATTGCAACTTCAACGCGTTCTTGCCATTTTTTTGTATTTCCAGTCAGTCGTCTTGGCATAATCTTGTATCTTTCAGATAAAGAATGCTTTAGCATTTCAATGTCTTTATAATCGATAAATTCGATTTTTGCCTCAGTGTATTTGCAGTATCTTTTTGAATATTTTTTGCGTTCCATTTTTTATCTCCTAAAAAGGTATTTCATCTTCATCAATATTGATTTCAGGAATATTTTGCTCATACTTTTGAGCATTCATTCCACCTTGTGCGTTTTCTTTTGGTGAATAATTATTTTGGACAGGTTGAGCAGGAGAAGCTTTGGGAGAACCCTGTGTATAACTTGGTTCATAGGGTTGGTAAGCATCATCTTGAGAGGCAGAAGTTTTAGTATCAAGCATTTGCATAGACTCTGCAGTAATGGTATGTCTGCTTTTTTTAGCCCCGCTTTGATCTACCCAGCTCTCAAGAGTCAATCTGCCTTCAATCAAAATTTTTGAACCCTTGTGCAAATACTGATTAGCAACCTCTGCTGCTCTCCCAAAAAGTTTCACATCAATAAAACAAACTTCATCACCTTGTGTGCCATCTTGCTTTTTATACCTACGATTGCTTGCAAGCCCTAATGTTGCCAAAGCTGATCCGCTTGGTAAATATCGAAGCTCTACATCACGAGTTAGGTTTCCTACCATAATGACCTTATTATACATTTGATTCCCTTTGGCTTATTCTGCCTTTGGCTCGCTTGATGTTTGTGGAACTTCAGCTTCCGTCTCAGGCTTTGATTTTTCTCTTACAAGCTTTGGCTCTGGCTTTTTATTTGCCCTATCTACCAATGTTTGCCAAGATTTCTGCTCTTTTTTACTCTCGTATTTGATGACAATAAAGCGTAAAATATCCTCATTGATTCGATAAAGCCTTTCAAGCTCCAAAATCAAGCTAGGTTGTGCTTTAAAATAAATAACAAAATAATATCCGCGCTTATTTTTCTTGATCTCATAAGCAAGATTTCTCATTCCCATATCCAAGCAGGTTTCAATCATACCATCATTTTTAGTAATGGCTTCTTTGTAAAAATCAATCTTGGATTTGATTTCCTCTTCAACCAAAGTCGGCTTGAGGATAAACATTGTTTCATAATGTTTCATAAATTCTCCTTGTGGTTTAAAGCCCTTTTATATAAAATTCCAAAAAAGAGCAAGGTTTTCTTTCAAAAAATAAAAAGAAACTCTATTTTATCTGATATATGCTTGTAATTTTATTAAAAAATGCAGACTTGCATTTTTTTCACCCCTCATAGTCGCATTGCGCCATTTTCCAAATAACTCAAAAATACGCCTATACCCCTCCTCCTTAATGCGAATGGATCTAGAAGCAAGTTTTTCAACCATCATTTGAGGCGGAGCAAACCCTAAAATATCCTTAGCATTAGGCGATCCGTGACTTTTGATATAAGCAAAAAATAAAAACAACTGATAAAAATATCTCTCAAACTCACGCAAAAGTTGCAACTCTTCAAGCCCTTCTTCCTGTATTTTTTCATAAATTTCAAAAATATCTTTTTTGTTAAAAATCGCATCATAAAGATCATCAATACTCACACTACCAAGCCCATAAGAGAGCTTTTGAATATCTTCGAAAGTAATGGGAGAATCTAAAATACAAAATTTCTCCAATTCATTATAAGCAATCCCCAAATCATTATTTTGCATCCCTAAAATAACCCCCAATAAACGCTCTTCTATTGTCAAATTCAAAGCACTTGCCCTTTCTTTTAGCAATGCAATCGATTCGCGAAAATTCGGCGTAAAAAATCTTACTTCAATACCCAAAGAACCTAGAGAAGAATTTTTAAAGCTTGCACTAAGAGCCTTAAAATCCTGAGCATATTCTGCATTTGATCGCGACTCTGAACGATAAAATTCAATGATTAAAGCATTCTCTTGATTGCGAATCAATGCGTGAAGCATTTCATCTATTTCTTTTTTGGAGAGTTTTTTATCTAGTTTTAAAACGACTAAACTGACATCTCCAAACAAAGAGCTTTGCCCCAATATAGCCATCACTGCCTTAAAATCGTAATCGCTGTAATAAAATGTCGTTTTATTTGAAGATTCTGTAATTTTAAGTGCAATTTTATCGGAATAATATTTGATCAAAAATTCTGACTCCCCATAAAGCAACGTAGCTCTAGGAAGAGATTTTTGCAAAAATAAATCCAAATCCTTTTTATACATCAAGCTTTCCTAAATCCTGCCAAATATTTTTCCGCTAGCAATATCAACATCTATAATTTCTATTTGCACTCCATCAAGCTTCTTGGCTTCTATATTGTAATCTTGCACAACAATTCTTGCACCTATAATCCCCTCAATCAAAGAAACAAGCAAAGGATGATTTTCATCCATAACAATCCCCTTCAGTCTGATACCTATATTTTTTAAAGCCCATCTAGCATATTTACGATCTTTAAAATCCATCTCTATTTTTGCACTTTGTCTTTCTTGCTCATTTAAAAGTGCGCAAGAAATTCGAGTGCTTGATGCCAAATAAGCAAGCTTCTTTTCAGATTTTTTAGAGTCTGAAATGATTTGTTTGAGCATTCTATGCAAAATCAAATCACTATAGCGACGAATCGGGGAAGTAAAATGGCTATATGTTTCAAAACCTAAGCCAAAATGCCCGATATTGCAAGAAGAATAGAGTGCCTGAGACTGAGCTTTGATAATCATTTTATCAATCTGTTTTTGCATATCTTTTTTTGCAGCCTGTTTTTGGATAGAGCTGATACATTGGTGCAAATCTTTAGAAGCAGGAATAGAAAATCCCAAAGATTTCAATTCAAAAAAAAGCTCGCTTATACGATCTTGTGGAGGTCTATCGTGGATACGATAAATTCCACCCTCATTTAAATGTTCCTCCAAAAGTTGCGCTGATTGTCTGTTTGCCAAAAGCATTGCTTCTTCAACAATCATATGCGAGGGACCTGAATATAAAATATCCACATTTTGCAAAAACCCTTTAGAATCCAATTTTAATCGCAACTCATCATTAAAAAATTCATAGCCTTTCTTTAATCGCTTTGAGCGAAGCTTTTGAGCAATGGGGACAAAATCCAAAATGCTTTTTTTAACCCCTTTATCCATAGAAATTTCTTCTCCTGCAAGCAATCTATCCACATCGGTATAGCTAATATTTTTATGATTAGAGATCATTCCCTCAAACAAAGAAGCTTCCAAAACTTCAGCACTTCTCCTATGCAAACGCAACCGCCAAATGAAGGCAAGACGGATTTCATTCTCTTTGAGCGAACAAATATTTTCACTCAAATTTTTAGGGAGCATCGGGTAACTTTTATGTGGAAAATAAACGCTAAAACCCCTTTCTCTTGCGTCCATATCCAACGAAGAATCCACACTCACATATTCACTCACATCAGCGATTGCTATATAAAGACAAGAAGTCTTAGAATCAAAATAAATCGCATCATCGTGATCTTTGGCATCATCAGGATCGATCGTACAAAAAGGCAAACAGGTCAAATCCTTCCGTTCAGGAAACATTTCAGAATCCACCTTTTTACCAAAACTTTCTGCCATTATAATCGACTCTGCAGAAAAATCTGGTTTGCGACCAAAAAGAGATAAAGAAATCTTTTCATCTGTGAGCGGATCTTCCAAAGCTCCAAGAATCTCTACAATCTCTTTAGTGCGTAAATCCATACTGATGACGCAAAATCGTGGTAAAGCAAGCAAAGATTTTTGAGAAACTTTTAATTTGATGGGTTTGGCGTGAGGATTTTTAAGTTCTATAGCAAGAATTTCGCCTTTAATCTTTTTTAAATAACATAAAATTCGATTGTCTTGGGCTTGAAGCAAGGAAATAAATTCTGCCATCAATCTGCCTTTGAACCTGACAATCTTACAAAGCACAATGTCATTTTGAGAGATACCTTTTGGCAGTCTCTTGATGATCCAATCTTTTTTATCTCTGCCATCAAAGACGCAAAAAAAAGCTCTCCCTCCTCTTGAAATATCGACTTTTCCGACTAGATTACCTTCTTTAAAAGAATAAATTCCATTGTTTTTTTCGATAAGTCCTTTTTTTTGCAGATTATCAATGAATGCCCCGTATTTTTTGGGAATGATTTTTATTCCATAGGCAAGCTGAAAAAGAAATTCTTTCATTTATAAAATAAATTTCATCTTTTTGGCAATTGATTGGCGCGGAACCCGATGGGCGCAAAATAACTCAAAAGCCAAAACAGCTTGTTCAATCAACATATCTTTACCATCTTTACAAGAAATACCCGAAGTTTTTGCAAGCTCCAAAAATGGCGTAGAAATTCCATAAATTAAATCATAAGCCATTTTTGAAAATTTAAACAGATGAGAAAGCTTCTCAAGAGGCAGAGGCAAAAAAATATCTTTAAGTCCTGCAGGTGTCGCATTAACGATCAAATCAAAAGCTCTTGGTAAAAACTCATCGGTCTCATAGCACTCAAAACCTTCTTTAATAAAAGACTCCAGACGCTTTTTTGAGCGATTCACTAAGCTTGTCTCAATCCCCTTATGCCTTAAAATATAAGCAAGCGCCTTTGCACTCCCGCCTGCCCCAATGATAAGGGCATTTTTAAAGCCATAAGAAACAATCGTTTGATAAAATCCCTCCGCATCGGTATTGTAACCTACCAATTGCCCATCCTCAAGCACAAGAGTATTTACAGAACCGATTTCTTTAGCAATGCCTCTAACCATATCGCTTTGATAGTAAGCATCTTCTTTAAAAGGAACGGTGACATTAGCCCCATACAAACCCAAATCAAAAAAAGTCTGCCTCAAAGCTTTGGAATCTGATAGCAAATGCCTGCCATAAAATCCAGAAAAACCTATTTCTGAAGCAAGAGTTAAAAAGGTAAAATTATGGATCAATGGAGATTTAGAATGCTCTATAGGATTCCCGAAAACACAAAACTGCTTCAATGGTTATCCTGCTTTTTAAGCAAACTAAACGATACCCAGCCATTCTTGATTTTTGCCCAACCATCTTTAACATATTCAACTTCAATAGTATTTCCTGCAACAAGCTTACCCATAATTTTTGAAGAAAGACTAGGTTCAGAGCGAATATTTACACTCTTGGGAACTACGACATAGGTTTCTAAAATACTGACATTTTTGGAATTCTCAAGAGGATTCTCTTGTTTGAGTAACTTTAAAAGCACCCAACCATCTTTGACTTTTGCCCAGCCCTCCGTTGCAAATTCGACCTCAACTTTTTGATTTTGGAAAAGTTTCCCTACAATACCTGACAAAGTATTGGGAGATTGGCGGATATTGATGACTTTAGGCAAAACAATATACATTTCAGTTTTAGTATCTGCACTTAAAATATTAGGATTTTGAATCGGGAGAGAAGCTTCTTCAGATACATCTGATTGAAGATTTTGTCCGTTTTCATCTGTCTTTAAAGACTGCTTAGAATCCTCAACAAGCGGTTTAACAACTTTTTCTTCAGTATCTTGTGCGATAATCTTGCTTACGGGTTCTGAGACAGAAAAACGATCCTGATCATTTGTCCCCACAAAAATAATATAATACAGACCGAACCCAAAAAATAAAGCCAAAACAGGCACTGTATATAATTTAAAAAAAGACTTGATATTCATTATGCCCGATTTATTCCCATTATATTAATTTTACTCCATTTCCATAATTGACAACTTCGCCTATCTGATACCCGTCTGTATTTTCACAGATATAAGATAAATTTTGCTTTGGAATGATCCCTATCATTCCAACCCCCATATTAAAAACCCTATAAGCTTCTTTTTCTTCAAGATTTTCTTTTAGTATATCAAAAATTGGCAAAGTTTTAATAAGACCTTTACTAATCTCTGCACCCAATCCCTCAGGCAACGCTCTAGGTAAATTCTCAAGAATACCCCCTCCTGTGATATGAGCAAGAGCATAGATTTTATCTTTGATTTTTCCATAAATATCAGTATAAATCCTTGTAGGGGTTAAAAGAGTTTCAATCAAAGGTTTGCCACAAAATTGATCTTGGAACTTCATCTTAAGATCCTCAAACAAAATCTTTCTGACCAAAGAATATCCATTGCTGTGTATGCCATTACTGGGGAAGGCAATCAAAATATCGCCAGAGCGTATCTGCTCCCCTTTTTTTAGATCAGATTTTTCTGCAATACCTACAGCAAACCCACATAAATCAAAATCTTTTCCGTGATACATTCCAGGCATTTCAGCAGTTTCTCCTCCAATGAGTGCGCAACCTGCTATCTTACACCCTTGTGCAATCCCTTTTATCACCTCAACAGCGCGATGATTATCGAGCTTCCCACTCGCATAATAATCCAAAAAAAACATTGGAGAAGCAAAGTTGCAAATCAAATCATTCACACACATTGCAACCAAATCAATCCCAACACTCCCAAGTCTATCTGAATCAATTGCAAGCCTCAGTTTTGTTCCCACTCCATCAGTAGCTGCCAAAATAACAGGTTCTTTAATACCTGTGGGCAATGCATAAGCACCTGCAAAAGAACCGATACCTCCGATTACGTTTTGATTAAAAGTAGCTTTCACATAAGGTTTGATCGCTTCTACAAAAGCATTACCCGCATCAATATCAACCCCGGAATCTTTGTAGGTCGTTTTACCCATTATTTTTCCTTAATGTTTATAAATACCATTTATTATATCTTTAATGGGCTCAAAACCGGCTTATTTATCCTAAAAGACTCTTAAAATCTAATGAAATTTGGGCGTATTCCAAAGATGCGCATAGTCCTAGAACAACAATTCTTTGGAATATCAAAACAAATTAAGCCATCCCTTTGTTTTTGTATCATTAATAAAGCAAAATATCAAATAGGTAAAACCCGAATATTTTTATCTAAATTTTCCTGCAAAACATTTTCAATTGCAAATAATGTTCCTGTCGATGCACTTGCACACCCATTGCAAGCACCCATATAACGGATATATATATCAATATACCCATCACTAGTATCTTTAATATCAATAATCTCCATATTGCCACCATCCATCATCAACATTGGTCTAACCGTGTCATCAATTGTTTTATCAACAGCTTTGACTTTTTGCACCATTGTCATTTCTTTGAATGGAAGCTCACCACTAGCAGATTTTTGGATATTTTCTTTGAGTTTCTCTGCTTCCATTTCTGCCCTGACATCTCTTAGAATATCAACCAAATAATATTTTCGCTCTTCGTGACCACCGGGCTTTATACAGCTTTTACAAAAAGCACCAGCCTTGGTATAATTTGTAATCTCCTCAACCGTTTTAAGATCATTGAGCTTGATAACTTCTCTAATGGTACTTAAACTTACACGCGCGCATTCACAAACAATAATCTCATTTTCAAAATCCTCTTCATTCTTGCCCAAATAAATGCCTGCAGCTTTTTTAATGACATCATAAGCCATTACCGAACAGTGCATTTTTTGCCCTGGTACTGCAGGAGTATCAGGATCATCTCTTAAGGCGTGTTCAACATCTAAATTAGTAATCTTAACAGCATCTTGGACTTTTTTGCCCAAACAAAGTTCAGCCATCATATCTGAACTTGCTATCGCTGTCCCACAACCAAAACTTTTAAACTTCGCATCAATGATCACATCATTTTTATCTACAAGCCAATACAACCTGACTGCATCGCCACAAGCTTCCGCCCCATAATCAGCAACAACCAATTTTGCATCTTTAACTTTTGCATCATCTTCTGTAAGGACTCCCAAATGTGTGGGATTATCCATCCTTTGACTGACCTTATTTGAATACGCATCCCACAATGCGCCTCCGATTAAATCATTCTTTGCCATTGTTCTTCCTTTGCAAATAACTATTTATTCTTTGTATTAAGCCCCATAAGAGCTTGAAATATTTCTTAATCTTTGAATTGCTTTTTTAAAAACTTCAATCGTATAATCAATCTCTTCCTCAGTATTAAAACGACTTAAAGAGAGTCTTATGGCCGTATGAGCAAGTTCTTTGTCCGCACCGATGGCAACCATCACGGGATTAGCCTCAAGATCTTCGCTCGCACACGCACTCCCTGTAGAAGCAGCGATACCAGCTTTATTTAAATCCCAAAGCATTGCTTCTCCCTCAATACCTCGCACACTTATAAGTGTCGTATTGGGGACACGATGCAAACGATCGCCAATCACAAAAACATCATCCATTTCAAGTAAAGCATCTTCAAGCTTATTGCGCAAACGCCCGATCACTTCTTTTTCATAATCCAAGAAATCGCAGGCTAATTTCATTGCCTCTCCCATTCCGATAATATAAGGAACATTCAGTGTCCCACTACGTCTCCCACGCATATGCTCTCCGCCGTGTAACAACGGAGTAAGAGGGACTCCTGATCGGATATAAAGAGCACCTATGCCCTTAGGTCCGTGAAATTTATGGGCTGAAAAAGACAAGAAATCCACATTTGCCCGCACCACATCTACAGGTATCTTTCCGATAGCCTGAACAGCATCAGTATGAAAAAGCACACCTTTTTCCTTGCAAATTGCTCCGATTTCTTCGATGGGAAAAATCAATCCTGTTTCATTATTTGCCCACATAATACTGACCAAAGCTGTCTTTGGAGTAATGGCCTCTCTGACTTGCTCAGCAGAAATAATACCATTTTGACTGATGGGCAAATAAGTGACTTCCACTCCCAAAGTTTCTAAAAATTTGCAAGTTGCCCCTACAGCAGGATGTTCGACTTCTGTAGTAACAATATGATTTTTTTTGCCTGTGTAAATTTCATCAAAATACACACCTTTTAACACCCAGTTATTGCTTTCAGTTGCACAAGAAGTAACGATAATATCATCTTCGTTGCGCGCGTTGATTCCTTCATAAAGCTTATCAAACGCATCAGCAATCGCAGGATGAATCTCTGTCCCAAATTTATGCAGCGAATTGGGATTGCCGTAGTGATCACAAAAGTAAGGATCCATAAGAGCCTTTACTTTTGGATCGACCATAGTTGTTGCATTATTGTCCAGATAAATCCGTCTTTGCATTTTCATCTCCTAAATAAATATAACGATTGCAAAACAAAACTTATAATTGTTCGATTTTTTTAAGGTGTTTTGTTTGGCAGAATCTACAAATAAAAATCTTTCAAAAAGTTTAAATTATATTAAGGAAAGAATTTTACATCATATTTATTAACTTTTGCACACTCTCTCCATAGGGTATATTTTCATTTTCATCTTGAGTAATAAAATCCTCCATTAGGCTTTTTTTCTCCATCGCTTCATCCAATTCAGCATCAAAACCTTTTTGATAAGATCCAATGCGAATGAGGATTTCATTTTCTTTCAAAAGAGCATAAAAACGACGAAATTTTCTTGCGGCCTCTTTGTGTTTATCATCAATGATTTCCCCACTAAGCCTAGAGGCAGAATTTAGCACATTAATCGGGGGAAAAATACCATAATCAGTCAGCTCTCTGCTTAAGACAATATGCCCATCCAAAATACTCCTAGCCTGATCAGCAATCGGATCAGAAAGATCATCACCCTCCACCAAAACCGTAAAAAAAGCTGTGATCGAACCTTTTCCTTCCTCTTTCCCTGCTCTCTCCATCAGTTGCGGCAATAAGGCAAGTACTGAAGGCGGGTAACCCTTACTTGTCGGGGGCTCTCCAAGTGCTAATCCGATTTCTCGTTGTGCCATTGCAAAGCGGGTTATTGAATCCATCATAAAAAGCACATCTCTACCTTGATTTTTAAAATACTCTGCGACCGTCATCGCACAAAATGCCCCATATTTACGCATCAAAGCCGAATCATCACTTGTAGCCACAATCAAAACCGTATCTTTCAAATCCCCGTTTAGATTTTTTCGGATAAATTCAGGAACCTCCCTGCCCCTTTCTCCAATCAGGGCAATTACTTTAACAGGAGCAAGGCAGCCTTTAACAATCATCCCCATTAAAGTCGATTTTCCCACTCCGCTGCCGGCAAAAATACCCATTTTCTGACCCTTACCACAAGTAAGAAGTCCATCAATGCTTTTAACTCCTACGCTAAAAACCTCATCAATAAGCCCTCGTTTCATCGGCTTGATTGGCGGGGCGATCACAGAGGCAAAAGAAACATCTTCTAAAGGCCCTTGTTCATCAATAGGATTTCCTAAAGGATCAAGAACTCTGCCTAACAAATTTTCTCCCACAGGAAAAACTAAACCTTTCTTCTGAAGCACAACCTTATCCCCAGTCTTATAACCATCGATAAAAGAAAAGGGTGTAAATCCAAATGTATCAACCTCGCTTATTGTTACCATTCCTAGGCATTCTACCCCATCAAAACGCTCAATTTTTACAATATCTCCTACTGATGGCGTGAGACCATCGGCATAGACGATATTAGGAGATATTTTTCTGATTGTGCCATATCTTGGTGAAAGATTGATATTTTGACTTAATTTTACTCTGAGTTTTTCAAGCGACATAAAGACCCTTAGGATTTTGCTTTTTTATTAAAGGATTTTTTGTTAGAATACAGAAATTATACTTTAATTTGCTAAGGAATTCTATGGATTTAGAAACAAAAAAAATAAACTCCGCAAATGCGTCGGTAAATGCCAAGCTGCTTTTAAAAGACCTCGAAAGCAAACTCAACAAAGTAGCGACTAAAATATCTAAAACACTCAAATTAGATGGATTCCGAAAAGGAAAGGTTCCTTTAAATATCATAAAAACTAGATACAAAGACAACATAGAGCAAGATGCTCAAAAAGAAGCTGTGGAAGAAATCCTCCAAGCTGCCCTCAAAGAATTAGGCATTGATTCTAAAGACGTTATCGGCGATCCTATCATTACAAAATTTGATAAAAAAGACGACTTCATTGATCTGGAAATCAAAATAAGCCTCAAACCTGAACTGAAGCTTGATGCAGTTCCTTTGTGCATTCCTGATGTGAAGTTAAAAGAGATTGAAGAAAAGCAAATCAAAGAAAGATTAGAAGAAATTGCCAAAGCAAAAGCACCCTTGATTGAAGCCAAAAAAGAAAAAGAACTTGCAGAAAATGATATTGCCAACATCAACTTTGAAGGCTTTATCAATGGCGAAGCTTTTGAAGGTGGAAAAGCCGAAAATTTTGATCTGACAATCGGAAGTGGTCAGTTCATACCTGGATTTGAAAAAGCCCTCATCGGATTAAAAAGCGGAGAAGAAAAAGAAATTCACGTCACGTTTCCAGAAAGTTATCAAGCAGAGAATTTAGCGGGAAAACCTGCGATTTTTAAAGTCAAACTAAACAAAATCCAAGTCAAAGATAAGACAAAAATTGATGAAGAATTCATAAAATCCCTATTACCTGAAGAAAAAAATCCATCTATAGAACTTCTGAATAAAAAAATCAAAGAACAGCTTGCCCTTGAAGAAAAAACAAAGCTTTATAATGAAGAGCTTAAAGAACAATTGATTGAGAATCTTGACAAAAAGATTCATTTCGATCTTCCAGACTTAATCATAGAGCAAGAAATGGATTTGCTTTTTAGGAATTCATTAAATATCCTTGATCCCAAAGAACTTGAAGAGCTTAAATCAGACCCTAAGAAAGCTCAGGAAAAACGCGAAAGCTTCCGAGAAGATGCTAAAAAAAGCGTAAAAATAACCTTTATCGTGGATGCTCTAGCCAAACAAGAAAACATTAGCGTCGAAGATAACGAAGTATTTCAAACTATCTATTATGAGTCAATGATGAATCGCCAGAATCCAAAAGATGTCATTGAATACTACAAACAAAATAATATGCTTCCAGCCATAAAAATGGCAATGGTGGAAGACAAGATACTTGCTCATCTTTTAGATAAAAAGTTTGAAGAAACTTCAAAAACAAAATCTTCAAAAGAGGCGACTACTCCAGAATCTCCCTCTTCAAAGACACAAAAATCTGTTAAAAAACCAAAACCCAAGGCGGAGTAATGAATTATATTCCTTATGTAATCGAAAAAACCGGTAGAGGAGAGAGAAGTTATGATATTTACTCACGACTTCTTAAAGATCGTATCATTCTCTTAAGCGGAGAAATCGATGATGCAGTGGCCTCTTCTATAGTAGCGCAGCTGTTATTTTTAGAGGCTGAAGACCCTGAAAAAGATATTAATCTTTACATCAATTCTCCTGGAGGTGTCATCACAAGTGCATTCAGTATTTATGACACGATGAATTATATCCGCCCCGACATTTGCACAATCTGTATCGGACAAGCCGCTTCAGCAGGTGCTTTTCTTTTAAGTTGTGGGACAAAAGGCAAAAGATATTCATTGCCTCACTCTAGGATTATGATCCATCAACCTCTAGGAGGGGCTCAAGGGCAAGCCACAGATATTGAAATTCAAGCCAAAGAAATCTTACGTCTTAAAAGTATTTTGAATGAAATTATGGCTAAAAATACTTCTCAGACACTCAAAAAAATCTCTCAAGATACCGAAAGAGATTTTTTTATGAGCGCACAAGAAGCCAAAGAATATGGTATTATTGATAAAGTTCTTGAAAAAAGTCTAAAATGAAATTGAAGAGGCTCTAATGGGAAAAATAAAAGAAGAAACCCCTGAATTTGGAAGCAATATTTTCTTTGGAAAACTAGATCCTGAAATTCCCCAATCAAATGAAAATAATAGTGAATATATTCTTGAGGATCAAGTAGCAGGAAAAGCAAACGAAATTGCCCAAGATACCTTAAAAAAGCTTGAAGAAGAAGATCTTCCTCCACTTCCAGCAAATTATCAGCTTTATTTTGAACGCTTGCTTGAAAAAGAAGAATCTTCTTTTAAAGAAAAAATTCAAAACGTTATGGATCTCCAATCCATTGGCGAAGATCGTGCTATTTCTTTTGAAAAAAATATGGAAGATGGGTTTAAAAATATCAAACAAATCCTAGATATCATTGCAGTGCTTTATAAAAACTTACAATTAATGCAAACTATCACTGATAAACACACCAAAAATATTGAAAAAATTGATAACAAAATAGCTCTTTCAAATGCTATTGCTATTTTTGTAAAAGATATTGACAAAATCAATTCCATCACTTCATCACAGCTCTCTCAAATCAAAGATCTTTATCAAAAAACTGCTAAAGTTATTTCAGATATCAACCAAAATACAATTTATGATTCGCGTTTTGGAATTTATAACAAACGCTATTTTATAAGCTTGATTGAAAAAGAAACCAAACTAATGGAGGAATTTACCCATTCCTCAAGTGTTTTAGTAATGGCATTATCTAAAAAAATCCAACAAGACATTGACAAAAAATCAACCCAAATGATTCTGCTCAAAAATATTGCAAAATTACTTTTAAAAACTTCAAGAAGAAGCGATATTATCGGGTATCTTGGAGATGGAATATTTGGTATCGGATTAAAATACTCTGACCTTGAAAGTGCCATAAAAGCAGCAGATAGATTCATTAACTCCGTAAGAACAACAAACATATTTTTGGGAGATAGAGATATTTCCCTAAATGTCTCTGTAGGAATTGCCAAAATTTCTCCCCAAAGAAATTCTGAAGAATCCTTAAATTCAGCTCTTTCTGCCTTAACAATGGCTCTTGATGAGAAGATGGATTATAAAATTTTTCCACAGGATGAGGAATAATGGCTATTTTAGAAGTTCTAAAATATCCCAATCCAACACTCAGAAAAATATCCCAAGAAGTCAAAAATTTTGATGAAGATTTACATCGCCTTTTAGATAATATGTATGAAACAATGAATTCAAAAAATGGGGTCGGACTTGCTGCCATTCAAGTAGGAGTCCAAAAACGAGTGCTTCTTATCAATATCCCTAGAGATGATAATGAACAATATCAAGAAGATCTCCTTGAAATCATCAATCCTGTATTTTTGAAAAAAGAAGGCTCTCTAAAATGGAACGAAGGTTGTTTATCTATACCTGAGTTTTATGAAGAAATTGATCGATTTGAAAAAATTACCCTTGCTTATCAAGATCGCTTCGGAAATAAAAAAATACTTCAGGGTGAAGGTCTTTTAAGCATTGCTATCCAGCACGAAATCGACCATCTTAATGGGATTTTATTCGTTGATAAACTTC
Source organism: Helicobacter sp. 12S02232-10 (assembly GCF_002272895.1). Lineage (NCBI taxonomy): Bacteria > Pseudomonadati > Campylobacterota > Epsilonproteobacteria > Campylobacterales > Helicobacteraceae > Helicobacter > Helicobacter sp. 12S02232-10. Next base: position 42,855 of record NZ_MLAQ01000005.1, on the reverse strand, counting down.
CTATCTTGAAACGCAAAAAATTTGAAAAAGAACTCAAAAAAATCCAAAAGGAATCCAAATAATCTCTCAAAAAGCATTCAAAAATGGTTAATAAAATTTTATGCGCTACTAAGTCTGGAATATCTGCAAAAATTGTCGAAGTCGAAGTAACGTTTAGTCGATCGCTTCCTGGATTTGTAATTTCAGGTCTTGTAAATAATGCCATTCAAGAAGCAAGACAAAGAATCCATTCAGCCCTCCAAAATAACGGCTTCTCTTTCCCTCCCTTAAAAATCATTGTCAATCTATCGCCATCAGATCTCCCTAAAAATGGCAGTCATTTCGATCTACCAATTGCAATTTTAATCGTCTTACAAAAAGAAAACATTGCACCTAAAAAATGGTTTGCATTTGGCGAACTAGGTCTTGATGGCAAAATAAAATACAACGACAATATCTATCCTCTACTTCTTGACATAGCTCTTTTATCACCACAAGCAAACGTGATTGTGCCAAAAGGAGGCAAAGATTTGTTTTGCTTGATTCCAAATTTAAATTTCTATTATGCCGATCATATTAACGAAGCCTTAGAGATCATCAAACAAGAAGATCCAGTCCCTGATACCTATTCTAAAGATTTGGGTTTTGCCTCCTTTGAAATTAAAAACGAACGCTACTATTATCCAAATGATTTTGAACTTGACTTTTCTGAAGTCAAAGGTCAAAAAATTGCCAAAAGAGCAGCCTTAATAGCTGCAAGCGGTTTTCATAACATCATTTTTGAAGGCAGTCCGGGATGTGGCAAAAGTATGATTGCAAAACGAATGAAATATATCTTGCCCCCACTCACAATCAAAGATATGATCAACTCTGTCAAACTCCAAACTCTTAGCGGGCAAGAAGCTTGCTATAGTCCCTTACGAAGCTTTAGAAATCCCCATCAAAACGCTTCAAAATCAAGCATCTTAGGTTCTGCAACCCAAACAGATTCTAAACCTGGGGAAATCGCTTTAGCACACAATGGAATTTTATTTTTTGACGAACTGCCTCATTTTAAAAAAGATATTCTTGAGTCTCTGCGCGAACCATTGGAAAATAATCAGCTTATTGTCTCTAGAGTTCATAGTAAAATCCAATATGACACTTCTTTTCTCTTCATAGGGGCGCAAAATCCCTGTCCCTGCGGAAATCTCTTAAGCAAGCACAAAACTTGTCGCTGCCAAGATAAAGAAATTATCTCTTATAAAAATCGTTTGAGCGAGCCCTTTATGGATCGGATTGATTTATTTGTCCAAATGAATGAAACGGAAGAAAATGCCAAACCAAGCATTTCTTCCAAAGAAATGCAACAACAAGTTTTTAATGCTTTCAAAATCCAAATATTGCGAGGACAAAAAAATCTTAATGGTAAATTAGATGAAAAAGAAATCAATCGCTTCTGTGTGCTTGAATCTGATGCTCAAAATCTTCTTTCTCAAGCAATTTCTCGATTTGGATTTTCAGAACGCTCCGTAAATAAAATCAAAAAGCTTTCTAGGACGATTGCAGATTTGGAAAATAATGAAACGATTAAAAAAAATCATATTCTTGAAGCTTTAAGCTACAGAAGATCTTGATAATTCTAGTCATATTTCCAACAATCCTAAACTTTTTTGATTGAAAATTTAAAGCAATAAGTTTATATTGTTTTAAACAAATTTGTGTTAAATTGACGACTTAATATGATAGTATAATAATAGTTATCATTTTTTTGAGGTTAAAATGCAAAAGTATTACATCCAAGATATAGGTTGCGTAGATAGTGCTGAAAAAATAGAACGCGAACTCCAAAAGTTGCCCTATGTTAAAAGCGTTCGAGTTTCTTTTAGCACAAATACTCTTTTTTTAGAAACTAGTGATTTTGAAAAAACGCGAGATTTTCTTAAAAAACTCAATCTTGAAATTTCTCCTATCCAAGAAAAAGTCGAGTCGAAAAAAATCAGTTTTTTGCCTATCATCAGTATTATTGTTTTATTTTTTGCAGGAATTCTTCTACTCCACTTTTCAGACTTGAAATCTCTGCATATCCTCGCTTATATTTTACTTGGAGGCGTTTATCTTTACTCTGGAAAAGAAGTTTTTTTAGGGGCTTATCATAATTTTAAAAGAGGACAAATTTTTGATGAAAATGTATTGATGCTCTCAGCCACAATCGCAGCCTTTTTTATCGGAGCTTATGAGGAAGCAGTATCAGTAATGGTATTTTTTGCCGCAGGAGAATTTTTACAAGATTTTGCTGTCTCTCGATCAAAAAATTCTATCAAAGCCCTCCTTGATGTAGCCCCAAATGTTGCTTATATCAAACAAAATGACAAAATCATTCAAACAACTCCACAGCAACTCAAAATCAATGATATTTTAATCGTAAAAGCAGGTGAAAAAATACCTACAGATGGCATCGTATTGAAAGGAAAAAGCACCCTAGATCAAAGAGCCCTTACAGGAGAATCTATCCCCTTAAGCGTTAAAGCTGGCAAAAAAGTCTTAGGGGGAAGTATCAATCTTGATGGTATGCTTGAAATTTCGGTAGAAAAACTTTATGAAGACTCTTCAGTAGCAAAAATCATTGAACTCGTTCAAACTGCTGCAAACAAAAAATCTCGGACTGAAAAATTCATCACGGTATTTGCCAAATACTATACCCCAATAGTATTTTTCATTGCCATACTAGTGGCAATACTTCCCCCATTAGCTGGATATGGAAGTTTTAATGATTGGATTTATCGGGGGTTAGTTGTTTTAATGGTAAGTTGTCCGTGTGCTTTAGTGATTTCAATACCTTTGGGTTATTTTGGAGGGATTGGTGCAGCAAGCAAAAATGGGATTCTTATCAAAGGTGCCAATAATTTGGAAACTTTAGCTCAAGTAAAAAATATTGCTTTTGATAAAACTGGTACGCTGACAAAAGGAGTATTTAAAGTTACTGAAATAGTTCCTGAGAAAGGATTTTCAAAAGAAGACATTCTAAAATATGCAAATTGCTCCCAAGCCCTCTCCAATCATCCCATTGCCATCTCCATTAAAGCAGCCTATAAAGATCATCACGTTCATCATATAGAAGAATATGAAGAAATAAGCGGGCACGGAATTAAAGCAAAATGCAATGCAGATCTTATTATTGCAGGCAATGATAAGATTTTACACAAATTCGACATTCCCCATAATCAATGTGACATTGAAGGCACTGTCGTTCATATTGCTACAAACGGAAAATATATCGGGCATATTATCATTTCTGATGAACTCAAAGATGACACCCAAAAAGGCATTCAAGAACTAAAAGATCTAGGAATTGAAAATATATGCATTTTAAGTGGGGACAACAACTATGCGACCAAAAAAGTAGCTGATATGTTGCATTGCGGCTATTATGCCAATCTTTTACCTGAAGAAAAAGCCCAAAAGTTTGAAGAATTCAAAAAATCACATCAGGGAAAAACAATCTTTGTAGGCGATGGCATCAACGATGCTCCGACTTTAGCAAGTGCAGATGCAGGTATCAGTATGGGTAGCGCAAGTGATGTGAGCAAAGAAAGCGCAGATATTATCATCACTAACAATTCAATCACATCAGTCGCAAAAGCATTTAAAATCGCCAAAAAAACAAAAAAAATCATCTGGCAAAACATTATTTTTGCCTTAGGTGTGAAAACAATTTTTATCGTGCTGGGACTTTTTGGTTTAGCAACGTTATGGGAAGCTGTTTTTGGTGATGTCGGAGTTGCTTTGATTGCATTGGCAAACGCTATGAGGGCAATGCGAGTTTAAAGCCAATATTAAAATTTAAAGCCCTGAAAGCATTCTAATTTTAACCTTTTTGACTCACAAGAGGTATTTGCGACTTTTATTGATCAGCACATACAACTAAGAGCCCATAAAACAATCGAAACAAAATTCTAAAATCTATGTATCAAAATTACTCATTAATACCCTAAAATGTTTATAAACTATCGATTATAATAACATTTTTCAAGTTTAATGGCAAAATAGCGTAAAGATTTTATGTTATGTAAATTTTACATAATAGGATAAGTCAATTCAGGAAGTTTATAATGTCTCAAATCTATCAACCAACAGATAACGCTTACCAAAACCAACGAAAAATAAAATAAAGAATATACGATGGAAGTTCCCCACCAAATTCAAATCGAAAGTAAAATCGTTCAAGCAAGAATTTTATATTATGATTTTTTTAGCGGTTTGTTTTTATTCGAACTCCTTAAAAACCGTCAGGAATTGTTAAAAAAACAAATTTCAATTTTAAAAAATTTTGCTCTCAAAGAAAGTGATTTAGAAAACTTCCTGTTTTTAGAAAATGAGCTTCTAAAAAATGGTATTAAAAATTTTCTTTCAGAATTTACCCTCCTTTTTTCTCTACCCTTTTCAAATGAAGAAAAAAAACCCGTTTATCTGTACATTTCTCACTATCAAGAAAACTGCATAGGAGGAAAAAGTCTTGTGGCAGTCAAAGAAATTATCAAAAAAAGTCATTATTTCTTAAACGATGAACTCCTTAAGGAAAGTGAAGAAAATTTAGGATTTTTGTTTGTAGCAATGCGACGCTTTTTAGAAGAAAAAGAAATTGATTTAGCCAAAGAATTATTTATTCAATGCATTTATCCGATAAAAAATCCTATTTGCAAGGCCATTGCCCAAAGAAAAGATTGCTTTTTGTACACCCGTATCAACGACATTTTAGAGGAATTTTTAAATTTAGAGGAAAGCATATTTTCAAACTGACCCCATCACAAGGCTAAAAATTTAGCCTTGTGATGGGGTCAGCCCAAAATCAAAACAAGGGGATAAATTTGGAAGAAGAAAACAAAAAAAACTCTCGTCGCGAATTTCTCAAAACAACCACAAAAGCAGGAGCTGTAAGTATCATTGGAGGTTTGGCAATCAGTGCTTGCAGTGACAAAGAAAATAAGCAAGATGGGGTAGTGGAAGGGAAATCAAATAAAGAAGAAATTTTATACCAAGGGAATACGAAATATTGGAAAGAATATTATTGCGTAGCTAAATAATCAAATCTAAACAAAAAGGAAAAAAATGAGCGAAACAAACAATAAACGTCAAAATCGTCGCGCTTTTTTAAAAATGTCAGCTTTAGCAGGTGTGGCAGGTATATCTCAAGCTTTGGGAAATGACACTAAAGATCTCTTAAAAAAAGCTTCTGAACAAAAATTGAGCGAAGCTTACCCAGGTTCTCAAAAAATCAAAACAATCTGTACCCACTGCTCGGTAGGCTGTGGCATTATTGCTGAAGTCAAAGATGGGGTTTGGGTCAGGCAAGAAGTTGCCCAAGATCACCCAGTAAGTCAAGGAGGGCATTGTTGTAAAGGCGCAGATATGATCGATCGGGTAAGGAGCGAAACTAGACTGCGCTATCCCATCGAAAAAGTCAATGGAAAATGGGAACGAACGGATTGGGATTCTGCAATGGGAAAAATAGCTTCTCAACTCAAAGATATCCGAGAAAAAAATGGTCCTGATAGCGTTATGTTTATCGGCTCAGCAAAAGTAAGTAATGAACAAAGTTACTACATCCGTAAATTTGCCGCTTTTTTTGGAACTAATAATATCGATCATCAAGCTAGAATCTGACACAGCCCTACAGTCGCCGGTGTGGCGAATACATTTGGGTATGGCGGGATGACCAACCATTTAGGAGATATGCAATTTTCTAAATTTATCCTCATTATTGGGGCAAACCCCGCTGTCAATCACCCTGTGGGAATGGTGCATATTCTCAGAGCAAAAGAAGCCGGAGCACGCATTGTATGTGTGGATCCCCACTTTAGCAAAACTGCTGCAAAAGCCGATGAATTTGTGCGTATCAGAAGCGGAACAGATGTAGCATTTATTTATGGAATGATTAATTACATCGTTTCCAATAAACTTTATGATGAAAAGTATCTCAAAGAGAGAGTTTATGGGTATGAAGAAATCTTTAAAGAAGCTCAAAAATATCCGCTTGAAGTCGTAGAAAACATTACAGGGATCCCTGCAACAACGATTCAAAAAGTCGCAAGAGAAATGGCCCAAGCCAAACCTGCTGCCTTGATTTGGAATCAAGGGCTTACCCAACATACTGTAGGTACGAACAATACTCGTATAATGCCTATCTTGCAACTTATTTTAGGCAATATAGGCAAAAATGGCGGGGGTGTCAATATCCTCCGAGGTCACGATAATGTCCAAGGGGCTTCAGATATGGGCAATCTCTCAGATTCCTTACCTGGATACTACGGGCTTGCAGAAAATTCTTGGCGACATTTTTGCCAACACTGGCACGTGGATTATGAATGGATGCAAAGCCGATTTGCCTCAAAAGAAATGATGGAAAAAACAGGCTATGCCCTTTCTACTTGGAGATTTGGCGTTTTAGACGAGCAAAATTTTTCCAATAATAATGGCACACCCATTAAGGCTCTTGTAGTTATTGGCAACGGGATTTCTACCACTTCCTTGCTAGACAAAACAAAAGCAGCTCTAGACAAACTTGATCTTGTTGTGTTTATCGATCCTTATGTCAATGACGTCGCAGTCATTACAGACAGAACAGATAATCTGTTTTTACTTCCCGCAGCCTCTCAAATGGAAACAAGCGGTTCAGTAGCAGCGACTAATCGAGCATATCAATGGCGATATCAAGTCATAAAGCCTATGTTTGAATGCAGGCAAGATCAAGATATTTTATTTGATTTAGCCCAAAGATTAGGATTTAAAGAAGAATTCCAACGCTCTTTATATGAAATCGCTAAAAAAGATGGGAGAGAGAAATTTATTTGGCCTGATGATGCCACAACTGAAATGGCTCAAAGTATTCGTAGCATAGGACTACAAGGAATGAATCCCAAACGTTTGAAACAACATTGCGACAATTGGCATATGTTTGACAAAATAACTCTTATTGGTATGGGACCTATGAAAGATGAATATTATGGACTTCCTTGGCCTTGCTGGAGTGAAAAACACCCTGGCACACCCGTAATGTATAACGACAATATTCCTGTAATGCAAGGAGGAATGGGCTTCAGAGTTAATTGGGGAGTTAAGGCTCCCGATGGAACCAATATGCTCTCTCCTAAAAAACTCCCTGGTGCAAAAATTGCAGGACATCCTGCCATTAATGCCGATAATATAGAAAAAGTTTTGAACATCACCCTTACCCCTAAAGAAAAGGAAGCTGTAAAAGGGACATCTTTTTCTACCGGCACTACAAATATCCTTGTAGAAAAATCCTTGCAAGCAGGTATTTGCCCCTATGGCAATGGCAAAGCAAGAATGATCGTATGGAATTGGTATGATAAAATCCCTATCCACAGAGAACCATTGCACACTTATCGACCCGATCTGATAGCAAAATATCCAAGCTTCCCTGATAAAAAAGACAATTTTAGGGCAAATTTAAAATATATTTCGCGTCAAAAAGAAAAAGATTGGAAAAAAGATTACCCGCTCAATATGCTTACAGGAAGACTTGTTGCGCATATGGGAACAGGAACAGAAACTAGGAGTGCAAAGTATTTGGCCGAGCTTTATCACGAAATGTTTGTCGAAATCCATCCTAATACCGCGCTTAACTTGGGGATTCAAGATGGCGATATGGTTTGGGTACACGGGACTAGTGGCACAAAAATTCTAGTCAAAGCCAAATATTCCTACCGCGTAGATGAAAACAATGTTTTCTTGCCTCAAAATTTTTCAGGCGTTTATGAAGGTAAAAATCTAATCGAACGCTATCCTGAAGGAACAAAACCTTATGCAATCGGAGAGTGCGCATCAATGGTAACAAGCTATGGTTTTGATTACAATACGGCGTGCCCTGAAACCAAATGCGGTCTATGTCGCATAGAAAAAGCTTAAGGAGGTAATATGAGCAATACTGCTTCAAATCCGCAAGGATTTCAAATTCCCGATCATTCCCGCATTAAATTTTATTGCGACGACAATCGTTGCATTGATTGTCACGGGTGTGATGTAGCCTGCAAAGAAGCACATCATTTGCCTGTTGGCATAAGTCGCAGACGGGTTGTTACTCTCAATGAAGGCATTGTAGGAAAAGAAAAATCTATCTCAATCGCCTGTATGCACTGTGCAGATGCTCCGTGTGCAAAAGTTTGTCCTGTAGATTGCTTTTATATTAGAGCTGACGGGATCGTATTACACAATAAAGAAACATGCATTGGGTGTGGGTATTGCCTCTATGCCTGTCCTTTTGGCGCACCTCAATTCCCAACTAACGATGTATTTGGTTCAAGAGGTTCGATGGATAAATGTACTTTCTGTGCCGGAGGTCCCGCCCCCACACATAGCCAAAAAGAATTTGAACTCTATGGACAAAATCGAATTGCAGAGGGAAAAGTGCCTGCTTGTGCAGCGATGTGTTCAACCAAAGCGCTATTGGCTGGAAGCTCTAAAGAAGTCAGTGGCATTATTAGAGAAAGAGCCCTCAATCGTGGAAATGGGACGCCAAAAGTTCCCTATACTTGGAGCAAAGCTTATGGAGACACATTTTAGGAGAAGCTTATGAATATTTCTAAAACTTTTTTAAAGGGAGCTTTGGGATTGCTTCTCCTGTTTGGTTTGAACTCCCAAATCGCCTTAGGGAAAGAAAACGCCCAAAAGCCAGTGAATTTTAATTACAATACAAAAATCTATGGAACCCATCAAATTGAAGCCATCAAAAATTGGGGAATTAATTCCCCTACTTCAGGCGTCGTTAGTGGTTCAGTGATGCAAATGCAAGGCATGAATATAGGCGTACTTGAAAATGGAGAAAAAATCACAGGCATTCGGGGAATAAAAGGTTTAGGACAGATTTTTACGATTTTACAAAATAAGTTCTTTGCCCCGATATTTGCAGGCGTAATCATTGTGGTGATTCTGGCATTTTTTGGACATTATAAAATCGTAGGAAAAAAGAGATTCCAACACGGCAAAAAATTTAAAGTATTCTCCAACTATAACATCTTGGTACATTGGGGAGCAGCCGTTCCTTTTATGGTCATCTGTCTCACGGGATTGATGATGATTTTTGGAGATAAGCTTGGTGGAGGGTATCCCATCAGGCTTGCCAAAAATATTCATTTCTTTGCTACCTTTGTTTTTATTCTTTTTGGAGTGCTGATGTTTTTAATGTGGTTAAAACCCGCCTTATTTAAACTTTATGATCTTGGATGGTTCAAGATGATGGGGGGTTATCTCTCCACTTCAAAAACTCCTGTTCCCGCAGGCAAATTCAACGCGGGGCAAAAAATATGGTTCTGGCTTGCCACGATTGGGGGGTTCATTATGGCAGGAACCGGTCTTATTATGCATTTCTTTTATGGAGATATTAATTTTTTAAGACTCACTGCTATCATTCATAATGTATTGGGATTTGGAATCATTGCAATGCTCATTACCCATATCTATATGGCTTTATTTGCCATAGAAGGAGCTATTGAGTCAATACTAGATGGAAATATGGGGGAAGAGGAACTAGCTATTATGCACGGGTTTTATTACCAGGAGCTGACAGGTGGCAGATAGCAAACCTTTTACAAAAACAATTCCTTATACACTTATAGACAAAACAAACAATCGCGCCATACTCAAAGAAGACGCCATTGTAGCTGAAGAAAGAATTGCTCTGTATTTAAACGGAACAAAAATCATTTCCACAATGAGTATCCCCAAAGATCAAGATGCCCACGCTGTAGGTTTCCTCCTAAGCGAAGGCGTGATTGAAAGCGTAGAAGATATTAAAAATATTTCTATTGCCTCCGATGGGTTAAGCGTGCATATCGAATCAAAAATCAAAGCAGAAAATCTTCAAAATCTCTATCACGAAAAAACTCTGACTTCAGGATGTTGTGTAGGTGTAACGGGAAATTTTGAAGGAAAAATCATTGAAAAATTCATTGCCACACAAATGGAAGTTCCTATCTCAAAAATTTGGAAATATCTTGATGACTTTGAAAAAGGCAATCTGTTATTTCATACGACAGGTTGCGTCCATCAAGCCATTTTGAGATTTGATAACGATATGCAAATCAATGCCGAAGACATCGGCAGACACAATGCCATTGATAAAGCAATCGGAAAAGCAAAACTTCAAGGAATCCAAACTTCTGAAGCTATTTTATTGGTGAGTGGGAGACTTTCAATGGAAATGGTCATTAAAGCTGCAATGCACAATATACCCATTTTAATTTCAAGAGCTGCAGCGACACATTTGGGAATAAAAACAGCTCAAATGCTAGGTATCACTTTGATTGGTTTTGCTAGAAACAATAAACTCAATATTTATACTCACCCCTCTAGAATTCTTTTGAAAGATAATTTTTTCCAAAAACACCAATCAAATACTATGGAAATACCTCATAATTTATAATATTAAAGAGAAATTAGGGATTCTTATAGGGATTTTGGGTTATCAATCAAAAAAATATATAATTCTCCAAAGAGACAACAAAAGGTTAAGCAATGGATTTTTGTGATTTTTTACTCATAGATAACACCTCTCAGTCTGAATCTATGCGTCCGCTATTACAAGAATGGCTTCATTTTTCATCCTCACCAAATATTTATGCTATCGTATCAAATAACCCAAAAAATTGTGATATTTACGCCCCTGAAATCAATTGGTATCTTAAAAATTCTAAAGCCCCTCTAGAAATCAAAGCTCAAAATCTCAAGAGAATGTATTTTTCACGAATGAGTCGTTATGAATATGGAAGCGATAAAGATTTTTATACTAAGGTCTCTCCTACTCTGTTGATAATCGGAAAAAACTCCGAAGCAAAAGAATTTTTAGATTTTGTCCAAAACTATGAAAAAATATCTTATGAAGTAGGTTTGATCGATCCAAAAAATATTCTTTCTATTTCCGGGAATTTAGGAGCATTTGAAGCTAAAATCAAGATTGGGGAAGAAATGGGAAAAATTTCTTTTGCTCAAGCTGTGATTTTTTATGAAGATGATGATTTAACCCGTTTTATGGGGATTGAAAAAGCAAGCGAATTTGAAGATGAAAAAGCGTTGCTTGAAAAACTTGATTCACGCATAGGGACATACGAATATAAAACAACCATTTCCTATCAAAGCCAAAACTGCCAATACCACCATCGACGACCTGATAAAAAAGGTGATGGTTATTGCCATAAATGCGCAAATGTCTGTCCCACGTTCGGAGTGAGTAAAAATGATTCTCTTATGGAGTTGAGTTTCTCGCAAATTGATTGTATCGGATGTGGGGAATGTGTCGCTGTCTGCCCAAGCGGATCAATTGAATATGCACCTTTTAATATGCAATCTTTTAATGAAACACTCAAACATTATCAAAATACCCAAATACTTTTGATCGCCCAATCCTCTTTAAATGAACTTAAAGATTTTGAAATTCCCGACCACATTTCACCTTTAATTTTAAATCAAGAAAATTTTCTTTCTGAAGCCCATATTCTTGCGCTCTTACAAGAAAGTGGCAGTTCGTGTGTTTATTACTCTCAAAATCTCTTCTCTTCATCACACGAAGCAATCAAACTCATCAATGATATTTATCACAATATTTATCAAAAAACAGGCTTTTATGTCGCTAAAAGTCTTCCTGAACTTAATATGGCTATACATTCTTTAGAAAAAATACAAACCTACACTTACTCCCCCAATGCAGATGAATACAAAAGAAAACATTTTGCCGAACGCTTAAGGTTTGCAGTCAAAAATAAGGATTACGGACAGGTTAAAAGCGGAGCAAGTGGCAAACTCATTCGATACGGACGGATTGATGTCAAAGAAGAATTATGTACATTATGTATGAGCTGCGTGGGAGCGTGTAATGTAGAAAGTTTAAGCGCCAACTCTTCAAATTTTACTCTACAATTTAATCCCTCTCTTTGCACCACTTGTGGATATTGCGTCGATTCCTGTCCTGAAAAAGCTATTTCTTTGGAACTTTCGGGTATTAGTTTAAATTCTACTTGGTTTGAAAATCAAATAATGGCTCAAGACAAGATGTTTGCCTGCATTGAATGCGGAAAAGAATTTGCAACAAAAAAATCTATCGAAAAAGTAAAATCAATGATGACTCCCTTGTTTGGAAATGATAAGGCAAAACTTAAAACGTTGGAATGTTGCGCGGATTGCAAAGTAAAAATAATGTTTGAAGAAAATTTTCAGACAACAACCTGATAAGATAGCATTGTGTAATAAAATCTACAAAGGTATCGCCACCTTAGGGTAAATCTACCGAAATATTGTTGGCAAAAAGCTCTCCGTAAGTAGTTTTTAAAGACACTTGCTCATAAAATTCCAAAAGCGTTCGACGAGTTTTAATACACTCAAGTAGTATTGACAAAATCTTAGGAGAGTCCGTTCTTAAAATATGCTTGGGGGTCTGAGACATTGAAGTAAAATAGCGGTGCAATCTATCAATGAGAACTTGATTACAAATTTCAACAATCAAAGAATCAATAGGCATTTTAAAAAACAAAATCTTTTGCTTGGGATTGATAGAAATATATGCCGTATCCATCCCATAAAGCTTCGTAGAATGAGAATCAAACAAGTATAAACCTTTATTATAGTTGTCATTAAAGGTATCATAAACAAGCTTTAATATTTGGATTTTTTGCTCCATCGTATAAGGATTCCCGATAGGCGAAAAAGCAAACTTCAATAACGATTCAATACTATACCACTCAATCGAGCGAAAACCATATTCCAAAATATGATCGCTGCGAATTAAACGAAGTTTTTTTGCCAAATCAGAAGTGGAAACTTTATAAGGAGAATCAATGATTTTATCACGATAAGCAGGACCAGGAAATCTAGGATGAATAACAAATCTCTCTTCCCTTTCTTTATCTAAAATATAAGCAAGCCCCCCCTCATACCCCTCATCAATGATTCTAACTTGTTCTTCTGGAACCTTATTGAGTAATTCTTCAAATTCTTCATTAGAGCAATCCCAAATATTTTTAGGATATCTGAAAAAAGTGCAAATTGCATTCTTGACTTGAATAGATGGCTCTTTTGAAGTTGTCTTATCTATCCAAGAAGTTAGCGTTCTGCGATCCTTGCCAATAACTGAAGAAAATTTTGAAATACTCATACCATAGCGATTATAAATTGCAATAAGTCTTTCAATTCCGTTTTTTATCCCCATATCGATTCCTAAAATGCACAATTTTTATACAATTTAATCATTTTTGTGTAAAAATTATATAAATATCCTTCAAAATCGTCCAAAAATAATCCCAACTCAAATAGTAGAATATTCGCATACCCCTAAAAAAAGGAGGCGACAAAATGTCAGACTATGAAACGATTTACAAAGAATCCATACAAAACCCTGAATCTTTTTGGGCAGAGGCTGCAAAAAAGGTCCATTGGTATCATAAATGGGATAAAGTGCTTGATGTTATGAACGACCACTATAGATGGTTTGTAGGAGGCTGTATGAACAGCTGCTACAATGCTCTTGATCTTCATATAGAAAATGGCAGAGGCGATCAGCTTGCTCTTATTTATGATTCTCCAGTAACTGATACAAAAAAAACTTTCACTTACAAAGAACTCCGAAAAAGAGTGGCCAAAACCGCAGGCATCTTAATCAATAAAGGCGTGGTTAAAGGTGATAGAGTCATTATTTATATGCCTATGATCCCTGAAGCCCTCATTGCAATGCTCGCTTGTGCGCGTATCGGAGCGATTCATTCAGTCGTTTTTGGAGGATTTGCAGCTCACGAACTAGCAGCAAGAATAGAAGATGCCAAACCACGCATTATCATCAGTGCTTCTTGCGGGATTGAAGTGAGTCGGATGATTAAATACAAACCGATTCTAGATGAAGCTATCAAAAAATCAAGTCATAAACCCACCACTTGTCTGATTTGGCAAAGACCCCAAGAAAGGGCAAATATGCTTCCGTGGAGGGATATAGATTGGGAGATTGAAGAAGAAAAAACAGATCCGGTTGAATGTGTTCCCGTTGATGCAACCGACCCACTTTATATTCTTTATACATCTGGCACGACTGGAAAACCAAAAGGCGTTGTCAGGAGTAATGGCGGTCATTCAGTGGCAATGAAATGGTCAATGGATAATATTTATAATGCCAAACCTGGCGACGTGTTTTGGGCAGCAAGTGATGTAGGTTGGGTCGTGGGACACAGCTATATCGTCTATGCTCCATTGATGAATGGATGCACCACAATCGTATATGAAGGAAAACCAGTAAAAACTCCCGATCCTGGAGCATTTTGGCGCGTATGCGAGGAATATAAAGTCAATATCCTCTTTTCAGCCCCGACTGCTTTTAGAGCGATCAAAAAAGAAGATCCAAAGGCTGAATGGATAAAAAAATACGACTTAAAAAATCTCAAAGCAATTTTTGTAGCAGGTGAGCGATGCGATAGCGATACGCTAAAATGGATCCAAACCATAACAAAAAAACCCGTTATTGACCATTGGTGGCAAACAGAAACAGGATGGGCAATCGCTGCTAACCCTATAGGACTTGAGCAAATGCCTATCAAACCCGGATCGCCCACTAAACCTATGCCTGGATTTAATCTAAAAGTCTTAGACGATGAAGGGAAAGAGTGTAAAAATGGAAAACTCGGCAATCTTGTAATTAAACTTCCCTTGCCTCCGGCTTGTCTGATGACTATATGGGGAGATGATGCCCGTTATAAACGTGCTTACCTCAACCATTACAAAGGTTATTATTTAACTGGGGACAGCGGCTATATTGATAAAGATGGCTATGTTTTTGTGATGGGTCGAATGGATGGGGTCATCAATGTTGCAGGTCACAGGCTTTCTACAGGCGGAATGGAAGAAGCTATATCCAAACATCCTGATGTGGCTGAATGTGCAGTAATCGGAGTTAATGACGCTTTAAAAGGAGAAATTCCGATGGCTTTTGTAGTTCTTAAAGATGGCATAATCAGAGATAAAGAAGCCATTAGCGATGGAGTCAGGCAAATTGTACGTGAAGAAATTGGGGCAATTTCTAGCCTCCATCTCGTCGCAGTAGTCAATCGTCTTCCTAAAACTAGAAGCGGAAAAATTTTACGTGCCACTATGAGAAAAATGGCTGATGGAGAAGAATGGAAAACTCCCAGCACCATCGAAGATGAAAGTGTATTGAGTGAAATCCAAAAAGCCATTGAATCATTGGGTTACCCATTAAATATTAAGGAGAAAAAATGATAAGCGCAGGAAAAAAATTTAGAATTGCTATCAAAGAAAATAACCCTTTGCAAATCTTAGGTGTTATAAACGCATACAGTGCAATGCAAGCTGAAAAATCAGGAGCAAAAGCCCTTTATCTTAGCGGAGCTGGAGTAGCAAACGCAAGTATTGGTCTTCCCGATCTTGGGATGACAAATCTAGAAGATGTCTGCATTGATGTAAGACGGATCACCTCAGCATCATCATTACCATTATTGGTAGATGCAGACACAGGCTGGGGAGGAGCTTTTAACATTTCAAGAACCATTAAAGAATTGACCAAATCAGGAGCTGCAGGCTGCCACATAGAAGATCAAGTCGCCCAAAAACGATGCGGTCACAGACCCAACAAAGAGCTTGTAAGTCAAGAAGAAATGTGCGATCGGATTAAAGCTGCAATAGATGGAAAAACAGATCCCGACTTCGTTGTGATGGCAAGAACTGATGCCCACGCAAGCGAAGGCCAACAAGCTGCTATAGAAAGGGCTTTAGCTTACACAGAAGCTGGAGCGGATATGATTTTTGCCGAAGCCATCCACACTCTTGAAGAATATAAACAATTTACAAATTCCATAAAAGTACCTGTACTAGCAAATATTACAGAATTTGGAAAAACGCCTTATTTTACAACCCAAGAATTAAAAAACGTAGGCATTTCAATGGTTCTTTATCCTTTATCTGCGTTTCGAGCGATGAATAAAGCTGCGTTAAATGTTTTCCAAGACATTTTAAAAAATGGAACCCAAAAAAATAGCATAAGTTCAATGCAAACTCGGGATGAACTTTATGAAATGCTAAATTATCACGATTTTGAAAAAAAGCTTGATCGATTATTTAAAAAATAAGGAGTCTGATATGGAAACAAAGAAAAAAGTTGGGGGACTTGCTGGCATCATTGCGGGAAAATCTGCAATCTGCACAGTAGGCACAGGTCACGGATTAAATTACAGAGGTTATGACATTTATGAATTAGCTGCCTTGTCAGAATTTGAGGAAGTGGCATATCTTTTAATTTTTGGCAACCTCCCAAAAAAAAGTGAATTGCAAACTTTTAAGCACAAACTTAAGGCCGCACGCGCCCTTCCAAATGCACTCAAAGAAGGGCTCAAACTCATTCCCAAAGATGCTCATCCAATGGATGTTATGCGAACAGGTTGTTCATTATTAGGCTGTGTGGAAAAAGAAAAGCCTGATTTTAGTAATCAAGAAGATATTGCCATCAGGCTTCTTGGTATCTTTCCCTCAATCCTAGCTTTTTGGCACCACTATCATTTGAATCAAACAGAGATCGATACACAAAGCGAGCAAGATTGCATTGCAGGATATTTCTTGGAAAAACTCCATTTAAAACCCCCAAAAGAACTTTGGATTAAAGCAATGAATGTCAGCTTAATCCTTTATGCAGAACACGAATTCAACGCCTCTACATTCACAGCGCGAATCGTAACCTCAACCCTTTCAGACACCTATTCAGCTATCACAGCAGCAATCGGAGCTTTAAGGGGTCCTCTACACGGAGGAGCTAACGAGGCTGCAATGGATCTTATCGCAGAATTCTCCACACCTGAAGAAGCATTTAAAGGAGTGCAAAAAAAACTTGCTCAAAAAGCCAAAATTATGGGCTTTGGTCATCGTGTCTATGTCAAAGCCGACCCTAGAAATGTAGTGATTAAAGAATGGAGCAAAAAACTTGCTCAAGATGTTGGAAACAAAATCATCTATCCAATTTCAGAAGCAATAGAAAAACTAATGTGGGAAGAGAAAAAACTTTTTCCAAACCTTGATTTTTATAGTGCCTCAACTTACCATTTTATGGGCATTCCAACAGCCTACTTTACGCCGATTTTTATTATGAGCAGAACAGCAGGATGGCTCTCTCACATTTTTGAGCAAAGACAAGATAATAGACTCATTCGCCCAAGCTCAGAATATATAGGTCCTGAAAATAGACCTTATGTCCCCATAGAAAAAAGATAAATAACAAAAGGAGATTTTATGAATAATAAAGATATGGGAGTTCTTGAAACCAAAAGACCTGACTTTGATCCGCTTTTATCAGAAATAGCAGAATATGCTTTAAATTTTAAAATTACTTCAAAAGAAGCATACGAAACAGCTGGATATTGCTTAATGGATACCTTAGGATGTGGGCTTTTAGCCCTTAAATTCCCTCAATGCACCAAGCTTTTAGGGCCGGTTGTAGAAGGAGCTGAATTCAGACCTTTGGGAACAAAGATTCCAGGTACAAGCTACCAACTTGATCCCGAACGCGGTGCCTTTAACATCGGAGCAATGGTAAGATGGTTGGATTTTAATGATACTTGGCTTGCAAGCGAATGGGGACATCCTTCTGACAATTTGGGTGCAATTTGGGCAGTTAGTGATTATGTGAGTCGAAAAAATATCTCTGAGGGCAAACCCCCCTTAAAAGTCAAAGATGTGCTTACAGCAATGATAAAAGCCCACGAAATTCAAGGAGTTTTAGCTCTTGAAAACTGCTTCAATAAAGTCGGGCTTGACCACGTTTTACTTGTAAGAATTGCTTCAAGTGCAATTTCGTGCGCACTTCTTGGAGGGAGCTTTGAAGAAATTCGCAATGCCCTTTCTCAAGCATTCATAGATGGCGGAGCGCTTAGAACCTACCGCCACGCCCCCAATACAGGTTCAAGAAAATCTTGGGCAGCAGGAGATGCAAGTTCAAGAGGGGTAAATCTAGCTTTAAAATCCATCAGTGGAGAAATGGGATATCCAAGTGCATTGAGTGCTAAATTTTGGGGGTTTGAAGATGTCAAAATGAGAGGTTCTAAACTCAGCATTCCTCAAGCTTTTGGAAGCTATGTAATGGAAAACGTTCTTTTCAAAATCAGTTTTCCAGCTGAATTCCACGCCCAAACCGCTGTTGAGGCGGCTTTAAAACTTTATGAAGAAGCCAAAGACAAGCTTGAAGACATTGAAAAAATCATCATCACAACCCAAGAATCTGCTCACCGTATCATTAACAAAGTCGGACCTTTAAGCAACCCTGCTGACAGGGATCATTGTATCCAATATATGGTTGCAGTACCTTTGATTTATGGTTCTTTAAATGCTGAACATTATGAAGACTCTTTTGCCAAAGATCCAAGAATTGATTCTCTTAGAAATAAAATGGAAGTAGTCGTAGATGATCGCTACACCAAAGAATATTTAGAACAAGATAAACGCTCTATTGCCAACGCCGTGCAAATTTTTTATAAAGATGGCTCAAAAAGCCAAAAAGTTGAGGTTGAATACCCCATCGGACATCGCAGAAGAAGAAAAGAAGGTATCCCGCTTCTAATTGAAAAATTCAATGCCAATCTTGCTACAAGACTAAGCCCGAAAAAATGCACTCAAATCAAAAATCTCTGTGCTTCTAAGACGGATTTAGAAAATACACCTTTTAATGAGTTTAGCGATCTGTTTTCATTGTAAAATTTTCTTTTTCAAAACTGATCAAAAATCACCAAACATTACAAGTCGCACAACATTACGCGTGCGACATCTCTAAACTAATCCCCAAAAATCCGAAAATATGTTAAACTAAAACTTATAGGAGTCGGGATTGAAAGAGATAAATAGTGCAAAAAAAGACATTACACTGATTGGGATTTTAGGATCTAGTGCAAGTGGAAAATCTGCCCTTGCACTAGAAATTGCTGAATGCATCAATGCTGAAATTTTTTCTTTAGATTCGCTTGGAATTTATCGCCAAATCAATATTGCTTCAGCTAAACCCAAGCAACACGAACTTGCCCGCATCAAGCACTATGGCATAAACGAACTTGACATCACCGAACACAACAATGCCATCATATTCAAAACTCTTTTGGAAAACGCCATTCAAAAAACTTCAAAAAAAACTCTACTCATTACAGGGGGCAGCAGCTTTTATCTCAAATCCATCATTGAGGGGCTAAGCCCTATGCCTCAAATCAATGATGAACAAAAACAAAAGTTGCAAGACTTCATCAAAACACAAAAAGACCCACACCAATTCTTATCTGAAATCGACCCACTTTATTCCCTTGCTATCAAGCCTAATGACAGCTACCGTATCCATAAGGCCTTAGAAATTTTTTTCAGCACCCAAACACCTCCAAGCCTATATTTCAAAAACAATCCCAAAATCCCTTTTTCATATCCTATAAAACTCTATTCCATAGCAATTCCAAAAGAAGCCCTAAGGGAAAATATCAAGATACGAAGTGCAAAAATGATTCAAGAAGGCATTATCGAAGAAATCGCTTGTTTGATTCAAAAATACCCTAGAGATTCCCAACCTTTTAAAGCCATTGGTCCTAAAGAATGCATCTCTTATTTGGATGGAAATATCTCTATCAAAGCGCTTGAAGAAGAGATTTGTATCCATACAAACCAACTTGCCAAACGCCAAAGTACCTTTAACAGAACGCAGTTTCAAAATATTTCACATTTAAGCCCTAAAGAAATCTTTAACGCCATTTGCCAAAATACAAGATAAGTAATGATTAAATCTGTGTAAAATCGCTAATTCAAACTCGCAAGCTCACCTTTAAAAATCCCTTTTAATGTGCGTATCAAGAGCCACAATATTGTCAGCGTTACCACAACTAGAAAAAACAATGCCAAACTATGCAAAAAAACATTGTTAAATTCTTTGGCGACCTTCAATACAGAGATAAGCAATGCACTCATAGGAAAACTTACCGCCCACCAAGTCACGCGAAACGGACAACATTTTGTTATAGCAAAATGTTGGGGCAAAAGGACGAAAAAAATAAACAACCCTAGAAAAAACAATGCCAAAGCAAATAAATCAATTTCTCCAACAATACTTACATAGGCTGAAAAACCCACTGAAAAAGGAGCTACCAAAATCATCAAAGAAGGCATTAACTTATCAGGGAGCTTATCAAATAACAAAATCCGAGACAAAATAAGTGTAATAATAGGGACTGCAAAAAACAACCCTATCGACAAAGACAAAACATTCAAATAATAAATCCCCTCCCCGCTACCAAAAAGATTGGAAGCTAAAGGAATATCCAAAGTTCCAACTACAGGAATTATCCACGCTGGTGTAACATACCCCATCTCTTGCTTGGAACAAATCCAAAAACTCACAATATGCCAAGAAAAAACCAACATCAAAACCGCACCCACACCCCACATAACCATAGCAACAAGCGGGACATAAGAATAAATAACGATAGGTAAAAGCAAAAGTGAAATAATAAAAGTTCCAAAAAAACTTCTCAAAAGAGGGTTTTTAAACTCTGAGGAAAAGCCTTCAAAATTCGTAATGATCTTAAGCCCATACGCAATCACTAAAGCCACAAAAACCAAAACGGCTATTAAAACGATTATTTGAGACACAACAAAAGGTATCCCGTATAAGACTGAAGCCAACTCCCACGCAATTCCCAAACCGCTCAATCCCATAACACTCCCAAACAAACTGATGGGCAGATAGCTAAATAAGCCTTTTCTTTCCTCTGACATTTCATTTTCCTCATCAATACTTTCAATAATTTTTAAACGATAAATATTATCCAAAATACCGATAAATAAAATACAAAATTATTTTATCGCGCTTTTGCTATACTTTAAAAATACACAAAAACACTCAAAGGAAGATGATGTATGCACTATTAAGCGTCAGTGACAAAGAAGGGATTATCCCATTTGCAAAAGGTCTTTGCCAACTTGGTTATGAAATTTTAAGCACAGGTGGCACACTCAAAATGCTTTTAGAAAACTCCGTGCCTGCTACAGATGTCAGCGTTTATACACAAAGTCCCGAGCTTTTTGAAGGTAGGGTTAAAACCCTCCACCCCAAAATACACGGCGGAATCTTACAACGCAGAAATGACCCCAATGATACAAAAGAAGCTCAAAGACACAATATTGCACCGATTGATATTGTTTGTGTGAATCTCTATCCTTTCAAAGAGACTATAGAAAAAACCGATAATTTTGAAACCATCATCGAAAATATTGATATCGGGGGTCCTTCGATGATCCGAGCAAGTGCTAAAAATTTCCAAGATGTATTAGTCATCACCGATAAAAATGATTATGATAGCGTTCTGCAAATGCTTGCAACCAATAAAAATACGCTTGAATTCAGACGTAAAATGATGATTAAAGCCTTTGAGCACACAGCTCAATATGATTGTGTGATTGCAAATTATATGAATGAACGCTTCCATTGTAAAATGGGTCAAAAAGTCTTCATATCAGGCGATCAAGTCTGTCAAACCCGATACGGCGAAAATCCTCATCAAAAAGGAGCTTTATATGAATTTGGAAACTTCTATAAAAACACTCTTAAAATCCTCAAAGGAGAAGCAAGTTTTAATAATTTCACCGACATTAATGCCGCAATAAAAATCGCTACAAGCTTTGGAGATTCCTTGACAGTATGCATTATCAAACACGGAAACCCCTGCGGATTTGCCATCAAAGAAAATCTTTTTGAAAGCTACGTAAATGCTCTAAAATGCGATCCTATCAGTGCCTATGGAGGCGTAGTGGCGATTAATGGAGTTATAGATAAGGCATTGGCTGAAGAAATCAATAAAACTTTTATAGAAGTCTTAGTAGCAGCTGATTTTACGCCTGAAGCGTTAAAAATATTTGAATCCAAAAAAAGAATGAAAATTTTTATGTGCGGGGATAAAAACAAAAAATTGGCATTCCCTAAAGACAGCATTGACTTCAAACACATCGAAGGCGGATTTGTTTATCAAGAAGCCGATAAAATCAAAGATTCAGAAATCTCTCAAGCTAAATTAGTAAGCAAAACCCCTGCAACAAAAGAACAATTCCAAGATATGCAGATTGCTTATAAAATAGCAGCCTTAACCAAATCAAATTGCGTTGTTTATGTCAAAGACTGCGTGCTTTTAGCCATTGGTATGGGGATGACAAGTCGCGTAGATGCTGCTAAAAGCGCGCTTATTAAAGCAAAAGATATGGGGCTGTCTGTCGTTGGATCATCTCTTGCCTCTGAAGCATTTTTTCCTTTTCGCGATAGTATTGATATGGCAGCGCTTGCTGGTATTAAAGCGATCATTGAACCTGGTGGAAGTATCCGAGATGATGCAGTGATAGAAAGTGCAAATGAACATCATATTGCCTTGTATTTTAGCGGTGTCAGGCATTTTTTACACTGATTTTCAGATAATTTTTTAGCTCGAATAAGAATAAAAAAGTTTAAGTTTGATGCATTTGCAAATCATTAATCATTATCAACTAACCTTAAAAACCAAATTTTTTAAAAAATAAAGGAGAATAGAATGAAAAAATCTGTAGCAAGTATTTTTATAATCGCTTTTTTTGGAATGATGGCAAACGCCGCTACTATCGATACAACAAAAGCAGAAACTTCTTGGACGGCATACAAAACAGCTCAAAAAACAGCTGTAAGCGGAACATTTAAGGATATCCAATACAAGTTCGGTAAAAAACAAGACAGCATTGCAGGAGCACTTGAGGGTGCTACTGCAACCATCGATCCGATGAAAGTAGATTTACACGATGATACCAAAAACAAAAATGTAAAAGATTTCTTTTTCTCTCAGTTTAAAAAAGGTGGCATTAAAGTCACATTTAAAGACGTTATGGAGGGAAAAGATCAAGGCACGATTTTAGCAATTGTAAGAATGAATGGAAAAAGTGTAAAAGTCCCTATGCAATACACCATTACTGATGGAAAGCTCACAGCTCAAGGCGTGCTTGATATTATGGAATTTTCACTCAATGACGCATTTAAAAAATTAGCAACTGGTTGCCATAAACTTCACGAAGGGCTTACTTGGTCTCAAGTAGGTATCAGCTTCAGCGCTCCAATCAAAAAATAAGCTTCCTAAGACGTTGGGACTTCCCAACGCACTTCAAAAAAACAACTTCAAAAATCAAACAAAGCGATATAATACGCTCATTAATCAAAACAGGAGAAAACATTGGGTTTGTTGCATAGTATCAATGACTTTAACGAAGCAAAGCAAGTTATTCCGGGGGGTGTCAATTCTCCTGTCAGAGCTTTTAAAAGCGTAGGAGGAACACCGCCGTTTATCATAAAAGGTCAAAATTGCTATCTTTTTGATGTTGATGATAACCGATACATCGACTTTGTCCAAAGCTGGGGACCTCTCATATTCGGGCATTGTGATCCTGATATTCAAACAAGTGTCTCTATAGCCATTCAAAACGGATTAAGTTTTGGAGCACCTACTGAGATGGAAACCACGCTTGCCAAAGAAATCATTTCTGTTTATGAGGGTATAGAAAAAATCCGTCTAGTAAATAGCGGGACTGAAGCAACAATGAGTGCCATCAGATTAGCAAGGGCTTATAGCGGTAAAGATGATATCATTAAATTTGATGGGTGTTATCACGGACATAGCGATGCGCTTTTAGTCAGTGCAGGCAGTGGGTGTGCTACTTTTGGCACACCATCTTCTCCGGGCGTCCCAAAAGACTTTAGCAAACATACCTTTGTAGCAAAATACAATGATATTGAATCAGTAAAGTCTTGCTTTCAAGATGGCAATATCGGTTGCGTGATCATTGAACCAATTGCGGGAAATATGGGATTAGTGCCTGCAAGGATTGATTTTTTAAAAGATCTCAGACATTTATGTGATGAATTTGGTGCAGTATTGATATTTGATGAAGTGATGAGCGGCTTTAGAGCTTCTTTAAAAGGAGTTCAAGGATATTGTGATATCGTGCCTGATATGGCGACATTTGGCAAAGTTATCGGGGGAGGAATGCCATTGGCAGCATTTGGCGGTAAAGATGAAATAATGAATCTACTCTCCCCGCTTGGAGGCGTTTATCAAGCTGGAACCCTAAGCGGAAATCCTATTGCCGTCTCTGCAGGATTGACTTCGATTTGCAAAATCAAACAAAATCCTCAAATTTATTCCTATCTCGAAAAACTCGCCCAAAGACTAATGGAAGGGTTTAAAAATGCAGCTCACACTTATGGGATAAATCTACAAACCTGCGTACGTGGCAGTATGTTTGGATTTTTCTTCAATAAAACAAAAGTAGAAAATTTTGAAGACGCTCAAAAAAGCGATACAAAAATGTTTGCACAATTTCACGCAAAAATGCTTGAAAAAGGTGTTTATCTAGCTTGTTCTCAGTTTGAAACCGGATTTATTTGTACAGCAATGAATGAAGCTGTTATTGATACAGCTATCAAAAGCGCAGAAAAAAGTTTTGATGAGATTTCCAAAGGTATTTAATGGAAAAAGAACCCAAATTTAAAAAAATCCTTAGTGGAGCAAATGATTTAAGCTTGGGCATTTCTATCGTCGTAGCCGTTTTGATTGGTGTGGGGTTAGGATGGGGTTTGCAAAAACTTACAGGGATCATCTGGTTATTTTGGGTAGGAGTGGCTTGGGGCGTAGGCGCTGCGATTTTAAATATCTATAAAGCCTATAAGAGAGCAAAAAAAGAATTTGATGACTTGAGTAAAGATCCCAAATATGCTTACAAAAACAAAAGTGAGTCTGATGGGCTGTAAATATCGTTGCATTGTCATTCTTTTGGCATTCAATGCCATATTTGCCATAGTAAGCCTAATTTTTTGGGGAACTAATGGAGTTATCAATTTTGAAGCAGCATTTTTTAGCTTCTTCTTTGTGCTTTATAGTGCTTATACAAGCTTAAAACACAAAATCAAAAAAGAGATCGATCAAGCTGATTTACCTCAAGAGGAAGAATCAGAAGAAACCCAAAACACCAAAAATCCAAAGACAAAATTTAATTTTTCAAGCTTTGTTTTGGGATTGCAACTTTCTATGGGGTTTTTGAGGATCTTTGCTTATTTTGTCTTGATTGGGGGATTAGTTATTTTGATGACTAAAAATATATTTTTAGTCATTCCCTATATTCTTGGGATCAGCATTTGTCTCATCGGCGTCGTTACACTAAAATATTTATCCCAAAAGAAATAATCCCCTATTTTTCATCACTCTCCCCTGCCTCTTGTTCCATAAAAGACATTAAAGCACCGGTATTAAAATATTTCTCAAAAAATACTTTGAGTTTATCAATAACTTGTTGTTTTTTCTTCTCTCTAGCATTTCCTGAAGAAGCAAATCGCGAAATTGGTGGCAATAAGCCATCAATTCCCGATCCGATGGTTTTGACTTCGCCATCACGGAATGAATTTTCAATAAATTTACGCGTATTTTTGGAATTTAAATTTTCTTCCTTAATAATAGCATCTAAATCCTGATTGCATTGCTCTATTACATAATGACGCCATTCTTCTGCGACATCATCATCAGGATTAAGCGAGTCAATAAAAGCTTGAATCAGTTGTTTTTTACTCCGAAGTTCAGGACTGGCATCAATAGCCTTTACAATGCCACTAAGGACTTCTTTATCCTTGCAATGATCATCGTAATAAGTCTTTACAAGTGTCAAAATATAATCAATATTAATTTCTATTTGTTTAATCAGTTCCACTTCAAACACGACATCATCAGCAATATCTGCAATCTCTCCATCTTCACGCTGACGCTTCCACGCATCGCCTAAATCCTGATATCTGCCTAGATAATCTTGCCAATCGCGTTCAGGTATCAGATCTTTACCTTGAAATTCATCAAAAGAAACAAGAAGATTCCGCATACGCAAAATCGCGCCAAATAGATTGATAAATTTCTTTTGATTTTCTTCTCCAAGGATTTGAGGCTCTGATAAGGGAAAATAATTTGAGAGTTCTTCCACTAATTCCACATAACCGCGAAATTTACGCCCATTCTCTGATTCATAGCCATTATAATAATCCTCAAAATTCCGCATTAAAACAACACCGCCCGCCTCTTTATTGGCAAATAATGAGAGTGCGGCATCTACATTATCTTTCAAATATCGAAAACACACGATATTCCCGAAAGTCTTAATAGAATTAAGAATGCGATTAGTGCGGCTAAATGCTTGTATTAACCCGTGCATTTTCAAATTCTTATCGACCCAAAGCGTATTTAACGTGGTCGCATCAAACCCAGTAAGAAACATATTAACCACGATCAATAAATCTAACTCTTTATTTTTCATTCGTAAAGATACATCTTTGTAATAGTTTTGGAATTTATCAGAAGAAGTATCATAGTTGGTTTGAAACATCTGATTATAATCCTTGATAGCATTTTCTAAAAAATCGCGCGAAGATGGCTCAAGATTAGAAGTATCCTCGGAATTTTCCTCATCTAAAATCCCATCAGCCTCTTCCTCATTTGCCCCATAGCTAAAAATCGTAGCAATCCGTAAATCCAAGCTTGGTTGCTCTTTTATCAAGCGCATAAACTCCCGATAATACGCCCTTGCCATCGGCACAGAAGCAACTGCAAAAATTGAATTAAATCCTTTAATACGTTGTATTTCCTTGACTTCCCTCACAAATTTGCGATCCTTAGATGCAACATCTTTAATATTAGTCAAGGCATTAAATTCATAGCTCTTTTCACCGCGATAGGTTTTTTGATTGAAATGCTCCAAAATATAACGCGTGACTGATTCGATACGCCTAGGATCCATCATTGCCTTTTCACGATCAATATCTTTGACCATCTCATCTGTGATTTTTTCATCCCAACTCTTCATCGTTGAGACATAATCAACACGGAATGGCAAAACGTTTTTATCATTGATAGCATTTATGATAGTATAAGAGTGCAACCGATCTCCAAAGGTCTGATCAGTAGTGAAAAGCCTCGATTTATTTCCTGTATCAGAATTCATCGCAAAAATCGGCGTACCTGTGAAGCCAAAAAGATGGTATTTTTTGAAGTTCTTTGTAATAGCTGTATGCATATCCCCGAACTGACTGCGATGGCACTCATCAAAGATAATCACGATACGTTTATCATAGATGGAATGTGCAGGATTTTTTTTGATAAAAGTCGCAAGCTTTTGAATGGTAGTAATGATAATGTGTGCATTGCTATCCTCAAGCTGTTTTTTTAAAATCGATGTGGAAGTGTTGCTATTAGCAGCGCCTTTTTCAAAGCGGTCGTATTCTTTCATTGTTTGATAATCCAAATCTTTCCGATCCACTACAAACAATACTTTATCAATATAAGAAAGTTGGGAAGCAAGCCTTGCAGTCTTAAAAGAAGTCAGCGTTTTCCCTGAACCTGTGGTATGCCAGACATACCCCCCGCCAGCTATGCTCCCGTATTTTTTATAATTATTTGCGATTTCAATCCGATTCAAAATACGTTCAGTTGCTGTAATCTGATAAGGGCGCATTACCATCAATATATTTTCTGATGTCAAGATACAATATTTAGTCAGCACATTTAAAAGAGAATGTTTCGCAAAAAACGTTTTAGTAAAATCAATCAAATCTGCAATCACAGAATTATTGGCATCTGACCAAAAACAAGTGAATTCAAAACTATTGCTTGTTTTGCTTTTTTTTGAAGGATTGGGAGAAGAGGCATCTTTGATGGCATTAGATCTCGTACTATTGGAATAATACTTTGTACTCGTACCATTTGAAATCACAAAAATTTGGACATACTCATACAGCCCGCACCCCGCCCAAAAAGAATCACGTTGATAACGATTGATTTGATTAAACGCTTCAAGAATCGCAACACCACGCCTTTTTAGCTCAATATGTACCAATGGCAAGCCATTCACAAGAATGCTCACATCATAGCGATTATCATACTTAGCACCATCTTCCTTGCCAATCGTATATTGGTTGATGACTTGAAGACAATTGGCGTGAATATTTTTTTATCAATCAGAGTAATATTTTTAGTAGAGTTGTCATCTCGCCTCAATACTTGGACAAAGTCCTCTTGTATTTTTTTTGATTTTTCTACGATTCCATCATTGGGGTTTGCTAGCGACTCTTTAAAAAATCGCTCCCATTCTGCATCTGTGAAATGATAATTATTCAGCCTTTGGAGTTGTGCGCGAAGATTTAAAATCAAATCTTTTTCTGTAGAAATATTCAAATACTCATAACCCTGCCCGCAAAGCAAAGCGATAAATTCTTTTTCCAATTCCATTTCGCTCTGATAAGAATCAGAGCGTTTTTTTACAGGTTCATATTCGGTAACAACGGTATTTTCTGATGTTTCTGCCACGATATTAAAATACGGCATTGATGGTCTCTCCTTAAATGATTGATGATTGATATTCTTTAAAACTAAGTAACTGATCCCGATAATACTCATATTGTTTTTGACGTGCATTGATTTCAGCAGGCAAACCAATGCAAAGATCATTGCACAAAGCATCAAATCGATCCAAAATCCCAACGATTTTATTTTGGACTTCTATGGGTGGGATGGGGATTGGTAAGTCTTCAATTATACTTCTGTCTATTGTCGGAACTCCTCCAACTCGTTTTTTTGAATAAAAATAATCTTCATAGCCATATAAATAATAATAAAGAAATTTGCTATTTATTTTTTTATGGTGTCCTAACCAAAAAGTTCCATCAGAACACCAAAAATCTTTATCAATAAACTTGACTCCGCCTATACCACCGGTATTTACAATGATAACCGTATTTTTTGGTGCATTAAAATCGTTATATAAACCAAGCGGCGTATCTTTACTGCCGTGATAAACTTCAAATTTACCATTGTCACTCAATTCTTTCTTTGTCAATCTTTTACCGCGATTAACTGCAATATAATATCGAAGCGGTTTATATTCGCCCCCCCCCCCCCGCAATTTTATTTAAAGATTCAAAGCTTAAGAGTTGGTCGCGGTAGTATTCGTATTGCTTTTTTCTAGCTGTAAGTTCTGCTTGAAGTTTAATTTGAAGTTCTGTTGTGAGATCTGTGAATTGATCTAATATATGGACGATTTCATTTTGGACTTCTATGGGTGGGATGGGGATTGGAATATTATTTAAATCCTTTAAATTTAAATTTGGAATCCCTGCACCAACTTGAGAATTCATTAATTTTTTTTCATTGTTTTTAACAACATAATATAAATATTTATAATTAATATTTTCATCGCAATCTAAAATCACAAATAAATGCGCTCCAGCCCAAAATTTAGTGAGTTGAAATTGCACATTTCCTGCAGAGGCACCACCTTGACTTATAGTAATGAGATTTTCTTTAAAATTGTATTCATTCCAATATCCTGAAGGTTTTAATCCTCCATTGATAACAGGATATAAACCCGTATCTAATAGTCTATCTTTGTTTAGTTGAACTCCTTTGACTATTTTAGCGAGCTCTCCTAAAGGCTTATGGGGGGGGGGGCATAACTCCTTTTAATTTATTATTTAAATTCATTTTTTTCCTTTGTATTTTGCTCATAAAATCGCAGATTATAACCTTAAGTCGGTTATCAAATCTTTAAATGCATAGGATTAAAATCAATTTAATGTCTTGATAAATTTGAAAAATTCTTTTTTTAAGGCTCTAGATGATTAGAATATTTTGCAAAATCACAAAAATAGGCTATTCTAACGAATCAAAATCATCTTTTTTAGGACTCAGGAGCAAAAATGACAAAAATAGCGTTTGAAAAATCTACCCCTCTAAAAATTATCTTATTTAGAACCGATAAACTCGGTGATGTTGTCTTGAGTCTTCAATGCATTGAAGCCATCAAAGCCACTTATCCCAACAGCTTCGTTTCCTTTGCACTCCGAAGTTATACCGCCCCTCTTGTAGAAAACAATCCCTTCTTGGATGAAGTTATCCTTATAGATCAATACAGCCGCATCAAACTTATTCAAATTATCAAAGCCAAAAAATTTGATATAAGTGTTTCGCTCTTTGCTTCAAAAATAGCTTGCTATACTGCATTTTTAGCAAGAATCCCTATCCGCATTGGTCCTCTCTCAAAGCCAAGAGATCTGCTTTTTTTTACTCACAGAATGCGACAAGAACGTTCTTCAGGCAAAAAAAATGAAGGACAATACAATTTGGAATTGCTTTCATTACTAGGATGTGGCGATCACTATTTTCCAAAAATCTACCTAACGCCACAAGAAAAAAGTTTGGCACAAGATTATTTATCTCATAAATACGGCTCCAAATCCTATAAAATCATTCTTCTTCATCCTGGAAGCGGTGGCTCTTCAAAAGATTGGAATGCTAAAAATTACCTCTCACTTGCCCAACAAATTCTAAAAAATAATCTTGCTCAAGTTCTTATCAGCGGTTCGCAAAATGAACTGGAAACTTACCTGTCTATGCTGGATGATTTTCCTCTCTTAAATAAAAGTCATTTTTTTGAAAAATCAAAGCCTCTCAGGGAATTTCTTGCCATCATTTCAGAGGCAAGATTATTTTTAAGCAATGGCACAGGACCGCTTCATTGTGCGATTGCACTTGGTGTTCCTACAATCGGCTTTCATACTTTAATGCGTTCTTGCAAACCCGCCAGATGGGGTCCTCTCGCCAAAGATACAAGCATCCATACTGTCATAACGCCTCATCTTCCTTCAGGAGAACCATTGTCTGAATGCATTTCTTGCACCAAAAAATGCCCCTACTACTTATGTATGGATATGATTAGCGTCGAAGAGATTTATCAAACTATTGTTGGAATTTTAAAACCACATTAAGGAAAAAATTGAAGAAAAACCAATTTTTATACAACCTCAAAGGGACTAGCTATCTTTTATACCCGCAATTTTTAGCAAAAACTGCTTTAAAAGCAAAACTTGCAAAAATTGAAAGCCTCAAAGATGAAGAGTTGCAAAATTTAGCCAAGAAAGTTTCTTATTATTGCTCCTTTTGTACTTCTCCTTCAATGCAAATCCCATCAAATCCCTTTCGCATTGAGTTACTCAAAAAAGGATCAAGGTATTTTTTTGACGCTTATGAATATTTAAGATTTTTTCCGAAAGATTTAAATTATATCTTGGCATTTGGGGATATTAATTACGAACTTCCTGCCCCCTCTTTATGCAAATCCCGACCCATAAGCAACGCTTTGAGTAATAATGTACTTTTAAAATTGGACAAACTCCGACATTTTAAATTTTTTACCTCTCCTCCTGCAATTGCTTATGAAGATAAAAAAAATACTCTTTTTTTTCGTGGTGCTTGTTACCAACCCCACAGGCAAGATTTTATGCAAAAATATTTTGGACATCCTATGTGTGATTTAGGACACGTAGGCTCTCCAAAAAAAGAGCTTATCACTTGGCAAAAAGAAAAAATCAGCATAGAAAAACATATGCAGTATAAATTCATTCTTTCTCTTGAAGGAAATGATGTTGCAAGTAATTTAAAATGGATTATGAGTTCAAACTCAATTGCAGTAATGCCAAAACCTAAATTTGAAACGTGGTTTATGGAAGGGACATTGATTGCAAATCAACACTATATAGAAATAAAACCCGATTACAGCGACCTTATAGAAAGATTAGATTATTTTATCACTCACCCCAAAGAGGCTAAAGAGATTATTTATTATGCGAATCTTTATACAAAACAATTCTTGAATAAAACGACTGAAGATCTCATATCCATACTCGTTTTAAGAAAATATTTTTATCTTACCAATCAAATCGAAATATCTGGACTTGAAAAAGAATTATTCAAGAATCAATAGAGATTTCAATAATTTTAAGAGTGCATATCATTTGATTTTTCAGACCTTGAAAAATCAAATGCAAGGGAAGCAAAAATAACCAAAACCATCAAAAAATAATTTCCCTCTCCAAAAGCACTCATAGGCTCAAAAACAAATCCGGCAACAATATAAGAAACCAAAATCCCAAGCATCGAGATAGCTGCAATCCCATCACCCTTTGAAATATTTTTCCAAAAGAAAATTGCTATGCTAATCCAAACCGCAAGCAAAGCCAATAAACCCAATACTCCCTTTCGAGCAAAAGTATTTAAAATTTCATTATGAAATCTGCCGTAACGAGTAAAGTCTGATGGCTCCCTGCGTGATTTTGAAAGTGCTTTAATTTCATATCTTCTATCTAAAATACTCTTAGGACTCAAACCGATAATAGGAGAAAGCCTGATAATAGCAATCGCTTCTTTCCAAAATTCAAAACGTAATCCTACGCTTGTATCATAATCATTTTTTTCATATTGATTAATATCAGAACCAATAGCATCAAATCGTTTCGTTAAAGACTCTCTGGCTTGAGGCACCAACACCATCAAGAGACACAAAGCCAATACAAAATAAGATGAATATTTTAAAATAGCTAATCTCTTTTGCTTGTTACAATAAACCAAAAGTAGTACAATCAGGACAAAGCCTACTCCAAATCCCATAATCACGCCTCTAGTTTCACTAAAAACCATAACAAAACAGCCAAGAATAGCGCTTGCTCCAAAAAAAAGCTTTTTTTGAACAGATCGGACGATAAAAAAATAAGCAAATGCACA
The DNA here is from genome assembly GCF_002272895.1 of Helicobacter sp. 12S02232-10. NCBI lineage: Bacteria > Pseudomonadati > Campylobacterota > Epsilonproteobacteria > Campylobacterales > Helicobacteraceae > Helicobacter > Helicobacter sp. 12S02232-10. The sequence goes on along the minus strand of NZ_MLAQ01000005.1, from coordinate 10,231 downwards.
AAGTGCCAAAACAGATCCCGCATTTCCAAATGCTGTGATTCCTATATCTAATCCATTCACGCGTTCTATCCCTAAGACAAATCTTTGAAAAAATGCAATCGCTCCGTTTATAAAACAAGCAATACCAATAGAATAAAAAATCATTTTTTGATTTAAAGATACCCTTAAGCCAATCATTAAAACCAAAATAATCGCTGCTACGACATAACCCAAAGGCTGATTAAAAATCCTCAAACCATAGCTTAAACTATCATTTACAAGCATATTAGGGATCGTAGTCAAAAAAACAGCAATAAATGAATAGGCGATAAATTTTATTTGTCTTGGTATATCGTAGAGTTGGTGGGTACAAGCCCAATAAAAAAGCAATGAAACCAACATTAAAACCATAAACACTTGAGACATAGACTTAACAGAAGAGAAGAGAAATACTCCGCAAGCTAGAAGAGTAATAAACTTTTCTAGCCCCTCCTTATTATATTTGAGTTGCAAATCAATTCCTTTATCTGTCTTTGATACCTAGTTCTGTGATTAATTTGGCATATCTTTCATATTGGGTTTTCTTAAGATATTTAAGAAGATGTTTTCTTTGACCCACAAGCTTCAAAAGACCCAATCTACTAGAGTGATCCTTAGGATTTTGCTTTAAATGTTGGGTTAATTCTGAAATTCTTGCACTAAGAATCCCGATCTGAATTTCACAAGAGCCCGTATCTTTCTCACTTCGAGCAAATTTTGAAATGATTTCTTGTTTTTTCGCCGTATCTAAAGCCATAATGACCTCCTGAATGGTAATTTTTATTTAAAGTGCGTATCATACATTAAAAAAGCAAATTTTTACATTAAAAATTGTAGAATCTCAAAAGAATTTTACCCAATAAAGGCATATGCGCAAGTGGCTTCAGAAAGACAAAAAAACGCAATCAAAAAAATCGTTCCGTTTTTTCGACAATTGACCGAATCAAAAGATTTGACGGTTGTCGTATTTGTGATTGCAATACTTGCTATCATCATTGTCCCCCTCCCGCCTTTCTTGTTGGATTTTCTTCTGACGATTTCCATCGCATTATCAGTTTTGATTATTTTAATCGGTTTATACATCACTAAACCGACTGATTTTTCTGCATTTCCAACCTTGCTTTTAATCGTAACACTTTATCGCCTCGCACTCAATGTTGCCACGACTAGAATGATCCTTACTGAAGGCTATAAAGGTCCTGAAGCCGTAAGCGATATCATTGCAGCATTTGGAGAATTTACCGTCGGCGGAAATTATGTTATTGGAACGATTATCTTTACTATCCTTGTGCTTGTCAATTTATTGGTTGTTACTAACGGCTCTACTCGCGTTACAGAAGTTAGAGCAAGATTTGCTCTTGATGCAATGCCTGGAAAACAAATGGCGATTGATGCGGATTTAAATTCAGGATTGATTGATAATGAAGAAGCCAAAAATCGCCGTGCCGCCCTAACTCAAGAAGCCGATTTTTATGGCGCAATGGATGGAGCAAGCAAATTTGTCAAAGGAGATGCAATTGCTTCCATTATCATCACGCTTATCAATATAATCGGCGGTTTTTTGGTGGGGATATTTCAAAAAGATATGAGTATCGCTTATAGTGCTTCCACTTTTACGATTTTAACCATTGGTGATGGCTTAGTCGGTCAAATTCCTGCCCTTATCATTGCTACAGCCACAGGTATTGTAGCGACTAGAACCACGCAAGGAGAAGAAGAGAATTTTGCTTCAAAACTCATCACCCAACTCACCAACAAAAGCAAAACGCTTATTATTGTTGGCTCTATATTGCTTTTATTTGCAACAGTTCCAGGTCTCCCGACTTTTTCACTTGGCTTTGTGGGATGTTTATTTTTGTTTATTGCTTGGCTCATATCGCGTGAGGATAAAAAAAATCTTTTCTCGGCGTTTGAAAAATGGCTTGGAAAAAAAATGGATATGGATCTTTCTTCAAGCGAAGAAGATACTACCCAAGATCCTGCCTTAGCTTCGCATACTCCAGCAACAAAACAACAAAAAACACTTGAAGAAATCAAAAAAGAAGAAGAAAAGGCAATTGATGAAGTTCTTAAAATTGAACTTCTTGAACTTGCACTCGGCTATCAGCTTATCGGACTTGCAGATGTCAAACAAGGTGGCGATTTACTTGAAAGAGTCAGAGGAATCAGAAAAAAAATTGCTGCTGACTATGGATTTTTAATGCCCCAAATCCGCATACGAGATAATCTACAGCTTCCCCCAACCTACTATGAAATCAAACTCAAAGGCATTGTTATCGGCGAAGGAAGCGTTATGCCCGATAAATTCCTAGCGATGAATACGGGTTTTGTAGGCAAAGAGATTGAGGGAATTCCTACCAAAGAGCCCGCCTTTGGAATGGATGCGCTATGGATTGAACCTAAAGACAAAGAAGAAGCAATCATTCAAGGTTATACCATTATTGACCCTTCCACAGTAATTGCAACCCATATGAGTGAGTTAGTCAAAAATTATGCTGAGGAATTCATTACCAAAGATGAAGTAAAATCCCTAATGGACAGACTTGCAAAAGATTATCCTGCCATCATTGATGAAGCTAAAAAAATCCCTACTGGTGTTATCCGATCGGTACTTCAAGAACTTTTGCACGAAAAAATCCCTATTCGAGATATGCTCACCATTCTTGAAACCATCACCGATATAGCCCCATTAGTACAAAATGACGTTGCCATCATCACCGAACAGGTTCGTGCCAAACTTGCACGCGTGATTACAAATATTTTTAAATCTGAAGATGGCAATTTAAAACTTTTGACCTTATCGACAAATTCCGAACAATATCTTTTGGGCAAACTCAAAGAGCAGCCCTCAGGAAAAACGCTTTTGCTAAATGCCAACGAAATGCAAAAACTTATCGAAACTATCAGTGAAGAATCGATGAAAGTGCTTCAAAAAGGTATAGCACCCGTAATTCTGATTGTAGATCCTGAACTCAGACGCCCTTTGGCAAACAAAATGGAACAATTCAAGCTTGATTTAATTGTCCTTAGCCACGCCGAGCTTGATACTAATGCAAAATACGAAGTATTAGGTAATATCAACATTAACTTTAAGGAGTAAAATGCAAGTCCATCATTTATCCCACATTGATCTTGACGGCTACGGCTGTCAGCTCATATCCAGACATTTTTTTCAAAATATTTACTTCTATAATGCCAATTACGGCAAAGAAGTCCTTGCAAGAATTAATGCCATTCTCAATAATATCAATCATTCTTTAGAATCCCGACTTGAAGATAAATTTCATTTCAAAACACATAATAAATTTCTTATCTTAATCACAGATCTTAATCTCTCCTCTTCAGAATCAAGATACCTCCAAGAAAGAGTTGATGAAATGCGTCTTAATGGAAAAGATATACAAATCACTCTACTTGATCACCATATTAGTGGCGAAGAATCCGCAAAAATTTACCATTGGTATTATCTAGACATCAATCGTTGCGCAACCAAAATCACATATGAAACCCTCCAACAAAATTATCCCCTTTTAAAACCTCAAGATAAAGATTGGCTTACTCCGATGGTAGAAATGATCAATTCTGTAGATATTTGGAAAGAAAACGGCTTTGGTTTTGAGTTTGGAAAAGTCGCTATGAGTATGATTTCAAACTCTAACGAACTCAATCGTTTTATGTTTGATACTGAGCATAGAGATTACAAACTGCAATTGCTCAAACAAGCTAAAAATTACCTCCAGCAAGAAAATGGTGAAATTTTATTTGACAATGAAATTTTCAGACTTAAAAAAATCGCACTAGGGGGCAATCCTGATACTTCTACAATGGATAATATTGCTTCAAATGCGCAAGTAAAATTATTATCAGCAAAAAAAGATCAATGCACTCTAGATTGCGGGGATAAAAAAGGATTCTTAAGCTATTCAATGGGGGGCATCAGCGTATTGGCAAATTTATTTTTAAATCAAAATCCCGAATTTGATTTTTATATCGACGTCAATCCTAGAGGAAACGTTAGTATGCGCTCAAATGGAAAATGCGATGTTAGTGCTATGAGCAAAGAGTTTTTTAACGGAGGAGGTCATAAAAATGCTTCCGGCGGAAAAATAGAGGGCTTTAAAGAAAGCTTTTTATATGAAGATATCAAAAGTCAAATCGAACAAATTTTTCAAAACTCAAGAGAAAGGAAGGGAATATGAAACAAAAAATTGATGATATAGAACTTGAAGAGCTTGCCTTAGAAATCATTGATATGCTTGGGGTTGCGCTCCATTTTGCTGGAGTCAAGCCTGAAAATATTCAAAAAGCTATCGATGCTTACTTGGAAGAAATCGATACAATTGATGAAGATAAGCCTTATGGGCAAAAAGAGATGATTGAAGTCATCGAAAGACTAAGAACCAAAAAAAGTTTTTTATTTCAATAAATGCAAATCATTGATTTATGATACTTTTAAACAATACAAGCTATAATTGAAAATTATAAATTTCAATTATGCTACATTTAGTATAAGTTGTATAAAGGAATGTTTTATGGACAGATTAAACCTATGGGGGGGGGGGGCAAAATTCCATTAATGGCACTCATTGTGCCTTGTTATAATGAAGAAAATCTCATTATAGAAAGTCTTAAAACCCTACAAAACAAGCTCTTTGAACTCAAAAATTCAAAGCTCATTGCTCCTGAAAGCTATATTATATGCGTGGATGATGGTAGTGCAGATAAAAGTTTTCTACTCTTGCAAGATTATGCCAAAAACACCCCTTATTGCACAATCATCAAACTCACAAAAAATTATGGACATCAAAAAGCACTTCTTGCCGGACTTAAGTATGCAAACAAGCGATGTGATTGCTGCATTACCATTGATTGCGATCTCCAACAAGACATAGAAAAAATCCCAGAATTTATCGATAAATACAATCAAGGATCTGAAATTGTAATCGGGATTCGCAACGATAGAAAAAGTGATGGTATATTTAAAAAATTCAGTGCCTTAAGCTTTTATCATATAATGAAAATATTTGGCACTCCTATCATACCAAATCACGCTGATTACAGACTTCTAGGCTCTAAAGCTTTAAAAAAATTAATAAAATTTAAAGAAAGCAATATTTTTTTAAGAGGCTTAATTTTAGAACTTGGTTTCAAGACAGATTATCTTTATTTTGATGTCAAACCTCGAACTCTTGGTATCTCAAAATACTCTTTGAGCAAAATGCTTTCTTTGGCAATTGATGGTGTCACAAGTTTTAGCACCCGACCACTTCACTTAATCAGCATCATAGGAATTTTGATTTTTATCATCAGTTTTTTATTAGGAATTTATAGCCTGTATATTGCTCTTTTTACAAATCAAATCATACCAGGTTGGGCATCTATCGCCCTACCCTTATATTTTCTAGGAGGCGTACAGCTTTTGGCGATGGGAGTTATCGGTGAATATATCGGTAAAATCTATTCGGAAACAAAACATCGACCCCTTTATCTAATAGAATCTGTTATTCAAAACAAAAAAAATTTAGAAAACTCAAACCCTATCCATAAAAAATCATCCATCGCAACCCCTAAGGAATAAGATGAAAAATTTATGCGATAAATCCTCTTATCAAGACACTATTATTGAAAATGAGTTGAAAATAAAATGCTTTAAAGATAAAAATAGAAAAAATCGCTGAATTTTATCTTTATGAAATATTCCAATTCTTTTATCTTGTATCTTCTAGTCGGAGGTATCAATACCATTATTGGATTTGGTATTATTTTCCTCTTGATGTTTCTTGGAGTAAATGCGGAATTGTCAAACTTATCAGGTTATGCGTGCGGTTTTATATGCTCATATTTTTTAAATAAATCCATCACTTTTAAATCTAAAAATTCACATAAGAAAGATTTTATTCGATTTTTGATAGTAACAGGAATTATTTATTTAATTAATATTGCTATTTTATTCCTATTATATAGAATATTTTACATTAATCCTTACATTTCTCAAATCATTGCAGGAATTTTCTACACAATAAGTGGCTATTGCTTCAATAAGCTTTGGACATTTAAATCCTTATAATACAATTCTCAAAAAATATAGGAAAATGAAATGAAAAAAACTTTTTTAATCCCTTTATTCTTCCTCTTGATTTGTGGGGGCTGTGCCAGTTATAACATTATTCCTCAAAATATCGATCGTTACGATAAAGGCGTTGAAATTATTGATTCCACCCAACCCGACTCAAAAGTTCAAATAGAAATCTCTCAACACAGACTCGGAGGACTTAGCAATCCCCCGCTTGTAATCTATATAGGCGCGCAGATTTTGAAAGGCGAGGATGTTTTATTTGATACGACCAATCTGAAAGCTTCTCAAAATGGGCAAAATCTCCAAGTTCTAACCTACAGACAAATCTTAGATTCAAATTATGATTTTACGGACATTTTGCAAGAATTCAGCATTCCAACCCCAACCACAGCAGTAAATACAAACATAATTACCCCAATATTTTATTATGGGCGCGGGGGATTTTTAGCATACAATATGCTGTTTAATCCTTTTATCATAGACGATATGCAAGCCCAACAAATGATGCAAGAACAAAGACAAGCCCGTAAAATAATGGCAGCAAATTATCTGAGAAAAACAACTCTAAGCATCGAAGGAAAAGCTAAAGGAGGGTTTGTAGCTATAAGTCCAAAATATATCAAAGCTGGGATGATTCGCTTAAAAATAACCTTAAAAAACGAAACGCATCAATTCGATATCAACATTCAAAAAAGATAAGCAAAATTAGCTCGGCTTAGGGCAAGATTTCCAAAAGGTATAAACTATCTTGATCAAGATTGTAAATACCACCCCTTCAAAAACCGCTGCTAATAAAAATGCGTAATAAGTATTTTGGTTCATAGCCCCCAATTGTAAGCCCAACGCAGCCGTAGCAACCAAAAATGTCAAAGGCATCGAATCGCTTAAAGCAAACAATACGGTATTTTTAGCACTTTTAAAATAGTTTCTAAAAGCAATTGTGGCTGAAAACAAACGTAATAAAATCATCCCAATAACGATAAATGCCCCGTGAACAAGCAAACTTGGGGTATGAAAAACCAAAGACAGATCCAAAGTAGAGCCCACGTGGACAAAAAACAACGGAACAAAAAAACCAAACCCGATATCATTGAGCTTATGCACTAATTCGTGCTTATAAGGGAAAAAGGTCGCTACAATCATACCTGCCAAAAAAGCCCCTAAAACTATTTCCAAATGCAACCACATTACAATGACTATAAGCCCAAAAAATAACATCATACTAAAGCGTATGTCTTGATTATTTTCATCATTATAGGGCATAATGAAAAGCTTCAGATTTGGAAACCACCAAAATAAAATTTTTCCTATTTGAAATAAACCTATGATAACAATTAAAAATAACAACAAAACAGCTAAAGTTTTATAAAGATCAATAGTAAGACCATAAGAATAAGAACCATTTATAATCACCAAAACAGCTATACTGACAAGCTCCCCGACAACTCCGATTTTAAGAGCCAAATCCAACCACGGCATATTTTTCCCGTAATCTTTAATAAGAGCCATAATCATACCCAAACTCATTACAGGAAAAGCTGCTATATAAATAGGAGGAAGTTTTAAAATCAAAACCGCCGATGTTGCCACCACATACAAAACAAGAAAATAAACGCCAGCTTTTTTTAAAAAATCCTTACCAAGCTGTTTGAACCCGCGTAAATCAACCTCCATACCACACAAAAACATTAAAAACAAAAATCCTACTTCAGCAACAACATTAAACCCCTCAGAATGTTTAAAAATTCCAAAATAATAGCCCAAAGCCCCCAACATTATCTCAACAACAACAACGGGTATTTTTGTTATTTTGCTGATATATGGAGCGATCAAAATTAAAATTGCAACAATCGCAAATGTAAATAAATTATCCATTTTTAATAACCGATGTCAAATTTAAGACTTGAAGAATAGCTTGGGGATATAATGAGTATTCTAGAGAATGGATTCTTTTCTCAAAAGATTCAAAACTTTCCCCCGAAATTTTTGGGATAGAATCTTGCAAAATAATTTCTCCGCCGTCCAAAACATCATTCACCCAATGCACACTCACACCTCCTTGCTCATCATCTGAATCATAAGTGTCTTTAATAGCATTTGCTCCCTTGTGCTGAGGCAAAAGCGAGGGATGGATATTAATACACTTGATTTGAGAGGTAAAAACAGGGGTTAAAATACGCATAAATCCTGCCAATATCACTAAATCAGGGCTATATCTTTGAACAAGTCCAAGAAGTGCCTTATCAAATTCTTCTCTGTTTTTAAAATCTTTATGAGGCAAAATCTCACATTTTATGCCTAATTCTCTACACCGAAAAACTCCATAAGCATCAGGATTATTGCTCACGCAAGATGTAATATTTGTAATTACATTTTTTTTAGAGTCTTGAACAAACTCTTTATTATGGAAGCTTTGGATAATATTTTGCATATTGCTTCCATTGCCACTAAAAAGAATCACTAAATTTATTTTTCTCAATTTTTGCCTTGCTGCAAACGTTTTGGGACGCTCATTTTATCATAAAACTTTTAAGCGTTAAAATAATAATCCCCGCTTTTTCCCCCGCTTTTTGACTCTAATCGCACTTCAGTAATTACCATTCCCTTATCAATCGCTTTTACCATATCATAAATCGTTAAAAGCCCAATACTTACACTCATTAGGGCTTCCATTTCTACACCCGTTTTCCCCTCTGTTTTCACAATAGATTTCAATATAAAAGTATAGTTCTCATTATCTTGATCTACCATCACATCCACTCCTGAAATAAACAGAGGATGGCACATCGGAATCAGATCGCTTGTCTTCTTTGCCCCCATAATCGCAGCAATAATGGCAGTTTGTAAAACAGGACCTTTATGAGCGGTATTTTCAATCACAGCTTGATAAGCTTGGGCACTCATCGTGATTTTTCCGGTGGCAATTGCAACTCGTTTTGTTTCATTTTTAAGACTAACATCCACCATTGTCGGGTGATTTTTTTCATTGATATGGCTCAAGTTCATTGATGATTCCTTTTTGTGAGTGTATCAAAATATTTTTTATCATTTTCTTAGCAATCTTCTTTCACCCAATCTCCTTAAATGCCAATAACTGATCCCGATAATACTCATATTGTTTTTGACGTGCATTGATTTCAGCAGGCAAACCAATGCAAAGATCATTGCACAAAGCATCAAATCGATCCAAAATCCCAACGATTTTATTTTGGACTTCTATGGGTGGGATGGGGATTTTTGCTTTTTCAATATTGTCATTATATAATCGTGATATAGTTCCACCTGTTGAAACTTGCCAAGGTTTTAATTTATAACAATAATAAAGCCATTTATTCAATACCTTACTTTCATCATTATCTATCCAAACAATGTTTGAATCCTGATAATATGAAGGTTCGCCATTATATATTACCATCTTTCCTATTGTTCCTGATGCTGAAATAAGTATATCGCCTTTTTTTGGAAAAGAATACTTTTCTCTGTATTCTTCAAATTTTTCTTTCGTAATAAAAGCATTTGCTTTGCCTCCAAATGTTCCAATTTTATAAAATGGTACATCGCCAATAGGACTTGTTTCAGCCTTCATAATTCTTTTACACATAGAGACTTTACCTATTTCCCCTAATTTCTTATATTCCACACCATTAGGAAATTCTGTAAGGAGTTGGTCGCGGTAGTATTCGTATTGCTTTTTTCTAGCTGTAAGTTCTGCTTGAAGTTCTGTTGTGAGATCTGTGAATTGATCTAATATATGGACGATTTTATTTTGGACTTCTATGGGTGGGATGGGGATTTTGATATTTGATACCATTGGAATTGTGAGTTGTGGAATTCCTGACTTAGGAACTTTAAACTTTATGCTTTGAATGCAATAAAACAAATATGAAACATTTAAAAATTCTTTAGGTGTCGCTGAAATTAATCGAATAATTGGGAAAAATGGTTGTTTTCTTAAAAAAGCACTTCCAATTGTTCCCCTACCGGTAATAGTAACACTTGGTTTTATGATTTGAGGGATATCTGTATAACCATATAATCCCTCATTTTCTACTCCATTGCTATATATCGGCACTTTATATACGTCTGTCATTTTCTTGCTCCATCGTTCTTTTGGAACATCCCCTCCTGAACTCAATT